>JAFVDH010000020.1 GCA_017478515.1 bacterium | reverse complement strand
ATTTTTTCTATTGCTTCTGATTTTAACAATTCTTCTTTTTCTTGAACTGTATAAGGTTTTCTTTTCATTTTTACCTCCTTATATATTAAAACCCTAAAACTAGGTTTTTTATCTTGTCTAGTTTTAGGGTTTCAGTTCAACAAAGTTGGCGGCCTTTTCTAAGTATACACAAACATTAACAAAAAACATTTTCAAAAACAATTAATATTGCAAAGTGTTTTTAAAAAGAACAGCATTACTTTATCCAAAAATCAACCAATTAAACTATGAAAATTAAGCTAAAAAAATATAAAATATAGAAACAAAGATTGATTTTTCTAAAAAAAATATTAAGAAATAATCAATAGGGAGAGAGAAATTATGAAACTAAAAAAACATATAACAAAAGCACTAATAATCTTATTTACAATAAGTTCAGCAGCGTTCGCAAGTAACGTTACACTACAAGGTGCAATACAAAAATATAAAGCAGGTAATTATACCGGCTGTATCCAAGATTTAGAAACATACACCAGAAACGAACAATCAAACGCCCTTGCCTATTACTATTTAGCAATAGCAAATGTACAAGCAGGAAGAAAAGAAAACGCAATTCAGGCCTATGACAGAGTTTTGGCCCTAAGACCAAATGAAACACTTCTTGACTACGCAACAAAAGGAAAAGTTTGTCTTGAAGAACCGCAATTTTGCTATAAAAGCAACACTATGAAAGAAGAAGATACAGAACTTGATAAATTTATAAAAGATAAAACTCAATTTGTCTATAAAGACGCCCAAAAAGAAGAAACCAGAAAGAATTTGGATTCACTTAAAAACCGTATAAATTCAGATGAAGAAATAAACCGTACAGAATTTGAAGAATACGAAAGAAGTAGTAACAAAGGTTCAAATAACACCAAACAGGCTAAAATGCCAACAAATGATGAAGTAGTTGCGGCAATAAAAGTTCTGAACCAAGCCGGGCTTGGGAGCATAATAACACAACAACCAGCACAACAGCCAATAGCACAACAACCTCAACAAACAGAACAACAAAAACAACTGCTTCAAGCAATGGCCGCTATGCAGCAAAATCCATACGGCGACATCTCTGCAATGTTTGGAAACAATAACAATAATAATAGTAGTTCTAATCAGTTTATGAATATGCTGCCGTTTATTATGGCTCAAAACGGACAGAACGGGCAAAATACGATGAGTCCCGAAGTTATGCAGGCTATGATGATGAATGCCATGATGCCGGATTTAAATTTTAATTTAAATAACAACAACAATTAAATATTTTATTAAACTTATTTTAAAAATTTTGCATTTAAATCTATAACAAATTTAAAATAAAATCTTGAATCAAAGATTTATTTTATAATAAAATAATTATAGGAAAAGGAAGATTATGAAATTTAAAACAACAAGATTTGGAGAAATTGAAATAGACGAAAATTTAATATTCAATTTTGAATTACCTATTTTAGGATACGACAACAAAAGATACGTGATGATAGACGTTACGGAAAACCCAATATTCAAATGGCTGCAAGCGGTAGATTCGCCTGAAATATCATTTCCGATAACAAATCCGGCAGTCTTTGGACATGATTACGTATTCGAATTACCAACACATGCAGAAGAGGTTCTTGAGATAAAAACAGCAGAAGAAGTCCTTGCTTTTAACATTGCATGTATACCTGATAAAGCACCTAAAGATGCAACTATCAATCTTCTTGCCCCTTTAATCTTTAATACTAAAAATCATAAAGCAGGACAAATAATTCTTTCTGACAGCGGGTTAAGCACAAAAGAAAAATTATTTAAAAACTAACAAGCTAATAGACTTTAATAGATTTGAGAGAAATATATGCTAATTTTATCAAGAAAAAACGGACAAAAAATTATAATTAACGATAATATTGAAATAACAATTTTGGAATCAAAAAACGATAACTGTAAAATTGCAATTGAAGCACCAAAAGATGTAAAAGTTTATAGAGAAGAGGTCTATAAACAAATAAAGAGTTCAAACCAAATGAGTACAGATTCTCTAACAGATTTAAGCCAGCTTGCAGACTTGATGCCAAAAACAAACGATGAACCTAAAAAGAAAACAGTAATTATCAAAAAGAAACCTGAATGATAACAACATATGACGCAGCAAAACAAGACTTGCTGAATTTAAATTTCAAAAATTGCGAACAATACTTTAAGAAAAATCATTGCAGATTAGAACTGGGTTACTGTGAACTTTTACAAGGTAATTTAGAAAATGCAAAAAAAATGTTTGTGCCTATATCAAACAATAATCCACGTGCACATTGGGCGTTAAGGATGATTCAATTTATTGAGAGGTATGTAACTTTTTTGCCCACATACTTTGAAATAAGGAATTTTTTGGAAATTGATATTAATTTATTGATAAAAGCAAAAAAAATTGATTGGGTCGAAAACATTATAAACGGCGACGATTTATTTTTTTCTGTAAACGGAGAGAGTTATAAATTTATTGCCCGTGTACTTATGTATAATAATTACGCAGATGTAGCAAAAATATATCTCGATAAAGGGCTTGATAATTCATACGGAGACCCTGAAATACATATAATTTTGGCCGATTATTATTTATCTAAAAATAACAAAGAAGATGCACAAAAAGCACTCAAAAACTGCCTTAGAATTTTACCTGAATATTTCCCGGCAAAAAAGAGATTGGCTGAGATAAATTAATTAACAAAAGTAAGATTCTTAACTTTTTATCAAATCAACATGCCAGACAAATAAAAGAAACGTAATTAAACAAATATCGTCTGATTTCTGTCGGCCCCAACGCTCACAATACTTACAGGAACTTCAAGCAGAGTTTCTATTCTGCTAATATATTTTTTTGCATTTGCAGGCAAATCACTATAATTTTTTATATCGGAAGTTTTTGTCATCCACCCGTCGCAAACTTCATATACCGGCTCTAAATACTGATGAATAAATGTATTTGTCGGAAAATCAGTATAAATTTTACCGTTTCTTTTATCTTTGTATGCAACAGCAATTTTAATTTTTTCAAAATTATCAAAAACGTCTAATTTAGTAAGTGCAATTTTTGTAACGCCTCCGACAAGTGCGGTATATTTTCCGCATACAGCATCAAACCAGCCTGTTCTTCGTTTTCTGCCGGTAGTAGTACCAAATTCACAGCCTATCTGCTGAATAGTTTCCCCGTCTTTATCAAACAATTCCGTCACAAACGGCCCTTCTCCGACCCTTGTAACATATGCCTTATAAACACCTATAACATCTTTTATCTGAGAAACCGAAAACCCGCTTCCGCAAGCAGCATAACCCGATACGGCATTTGAACTTGTAACATAAGGATACGTTCCCCAATCAACATCAAGCATTACACCTTGAGCACCCTCAAAAAGAATTTTTTTATTTTTAAATTCTCTTACTAAATTTTGCCACTCAAAACACACATACGGCTTTAAAATATTTTTATATCTTTCACAAAAGCCAAGGATTTCTTTTTTTTCATAAGTCTTTGAATTATAAACATTTTTAAGAACACTGTTTTTTAATGGTAAAATACTGTCTAATCTTTGAGCTAAAGTTTCTTCATCAAACAAATCTTGAACTTTTAATGCAATTCTTGCAATTTTATCGCTGTAAGTTGGCCCTATACCCTTTTTAGTTGTGCCTATTTTCGAATTTTTTAAAGAATTTTCGCTCAAACCGTCAATATCAATATGGTAAGGCATAGTTAAAACTGCAAGAGGACTTATTCTTAAGCCCGATAAATTTACTTCTTGCAATTTTAATTCATTTATTTCTTTTTCAAAAGTTTCAGGATGAATGACAACACCGTTACCTAAAAAACAAGTTTTATTTTTATATAAAATCCCTGACGGCACAAGGTGAAACTTATAAGTTTTATCATCATAAACCACAGTATGTCCTGCATTACAGCCACCCTGAAATCTGACAATCAAATCTGCATTTTCAGATAACAAATCAGTAATTTTAGCTTTTCCCTCATCGCCCCATTGAGCACCTATAACAACTGTATTTTCCATATTTTCCTCTACAATTCGATTTACTTATTATTTTAAAAGTTACAACATTAAACCATTTTAAAGTTTTTATTTAAATCGTAAAAGTAATTAAACTATCTACTTTCTATTTTTCAATTCATTTATCAATTCAGGAATAATAACATTCAAATCCCCGACAATACCAACATCTGCAATATCAAAAATCGGAGCATTCTCATCGCTGTTAATTGCAATAATTTTTTTAGAAGAGCACATTCCTACCTGATGCTGAATAGCACCGGATATACCGACAGCAATGTATAATTTTGGACAAACGGTTTTCCCTGTTTGCCCGATTTGCATTGAAGACTCAGCAAGCCCCATATCAACAGCACCACGTGTTGCACCAACAACACCATTAAGCAGAACAGCCAATTCTTTTAACTTATTAAAACCGTTTTCATTTTTTACGCCTTTGCCACCGGCAACAATAATATCTGCATCATTTAAAGTTACACCCGTATCTTGAACATTTTTTATAAAATCTATAATTTTCGTTCTTGAATTCAGATTATTAAGGTCAATATATCGTTCAATAAATTCGGTATTTTTTATTTGAACATTTTCAATTTGAAGAACTTTTGGTCGAACAGTAGCCATTTGCGGATAATTTTTACAAAGAATAGTTGCCATTAAATTTCCGCCAAAAGTCGGTCTTGTAGCCGCAAGTTTACCTTTTTCATTTATATCCAACCCCGTACAATCAGCCGTTAACCCCGTATTTAAAGCAGCAGCCGCAACAGGAGCTAAATCTCTGCCCTGAGTTGTTGCTCCGAAAAGCATTATTGACGGAGAAGTTTCTTTAACCAAATCTATTATAACTTTTGAATAAATATCTGTTGAATACTCTTTAAATTGTTTATTTTTTAGAATATAAACCCTGTCAAAGCCACTATTTTGCAAGGTATTTTTTATATTATCAATATTAGTTTCATCAGTCAATACAACAGCAGAAACAGGTTCGCCGTCAAGTTTCTCAGCAAGTTTTTGGGCCTCAGAGGCAAGTTCCGAAACTACAGATAAAACTTCAAAATTTCTTGACAATTGGGCGTATATAAGAATTCCTTTATTTTCATTATCAGACATTAATATTCTCCATAATAATATTAACGGCATCTTTTACGGTTTCAGGTTTAAATTTTTGACCGCAATGTTTTTGCTCGGGACGAAACGCCTTGCTTACATATGTAGGAGAACCCTTTATACCGACAACTTCTGCAGATAAGCCTATATCCTCCATTGAATAACACGGAATTTCAGCCATTTGAGCAGTTTTAAAACCGTTAATCAACGGTCGAGATAAAGGATAATCAGGTTTTATAAAAGATATAACACATGGCAATTCTGCATTTACAATTTCAATACCATCTTCCGTTTCACGTTTAGCAGTTACTATATTATTTTTAAAATCAACAATTTCTCTGACATAAGTTACTTGAGAATACCCCAGTTTTTGTGCAAGCATAGCAGGAGTTTGAGCCGTATCACCGTCTATAGCGTACTGCCCGCAAATGATTAAATCGGCATTTCCAATTTTATTTTGCACAGCGGCAGCAAGAGTTGTTGACGTAGCGATAGTATCAGCACCCGCAAACTTTTTATCAGTTATAACAAAACCGTTATCAACACCAAGTGCAATAGCCTCTCTAATAACATTTTCCGCTTGAGGCGGCCCCATTGTTATTGCAGAGATTTGAACATCATTATCTTCGTTTTTGATACGCAAAGCTGCTTCTAATCCATACGTATCAAAAGTGTTCATAATACTCTCCAAGCCTTCTCGCTGAATAGTATTATTTTCAGTCCATTTTATATCCGATGTATCAGGAACTTGCTTTATGCACAAAACTATTTTCATTATTTTTTAGCCTGTCTTGCCTGAACACTCATTGCGGCATTATGTGCCATCATATAGATTGAACAAATTTGAAATTTTTTCAAGTACCATGCACAACTATCTTGCATGCAAACTTTGTCCATATCAGTACCTGCCGACAAGAGCGGGCAAAACGGAATATCTTTTTGTCCTGCCATATTATTTACCTTATCCTTGTTTTAATAAATTACAACTTTCATCTCTTTTACTTTCTTGGTCTTTATAAACTCTTGTTCTGTTTATAACTTCATCAAAATCTATTTTATGAGCATCAAAATCAGGCCCGTCTACACAAGCAAATTTCACTTCGCCGCCTACGGTCAATCTGCAAGCACCGCACATGCCTGTACCATCTACCATAATAGGGTTCATGCTGGCTTCCGTATATATTCCCTTATCTCTGGTTAATTCCGCAACTGCTTTCATCATTGGCATTGGTCCTACTGCAATTGCATAATCAACCTTTTCATTTTCCATTATGCGAGATAATACCTGTGTTACAAAGCCTTTTTCGCCCATTGTTCCGTCATCTGTCGTAACAAAAAGCTCGGTACATGCATCTTTCATTTTATCTGCCCAGAATATTAAATCTTTATTTCTTGCACCCATAATCATATACACTTTATTTCCTGCTTCTTTAAAGGCTTTTGAAATTAAATAACAAGGTGCTGCACCATATCCGCCCGCAAGACATACAACTGTTCCATATTTTTTAATATCGGTTGGTTTTCCTAAAGGGCCTACTATATCTAATAATTCTTCGCCAACTTCTAATTGTGCAAGTTTTTTGGTCGAATACCCAACTGCCATAAATACTAAAGTTAGTATTCCGTTTTCTTTATCAACATCAGCTATAGTAAGAGGAACTCTTTCACCATCTTCTTCAACTCTAAATATTATAAATTGTCCTGCTTTTGCGTTTCTTACCACATAAGGGGCTTCTATTTGTATTTCATATTGATTAGGACATATTTCTTTTTTTGAAATTATTTTATATGACATAAATTATCTTCCTTTTTAACTATATTTTCCGATTACTCCTGAACAATTCTTGCAGGGAAACTATTTCTCAGCAATTCGTTCAGTAAACTTTCCGCCTTTGCTCTTTCGGTAAAAGAACCGACTTGCAAAGTATAAGTTCCGTTTATTGTTTTTATAAAAGACGAAACTCCGACTTCAGAGTCCTGTAAAATTGATTGAGCGACTCTTGCCTGCTCAATTGTAGAATATTTACCGACAACTACTTTAAATGTAGAATTATAAGTTGGTGCAGCAGGTTTTGCCTCAACTTTTTGAGCAGGTTTTTCTTCTGTTTTTACAGTTTTTTGTTCCTGCTTTTGAATTGCGTAAGGTATTACAACCTTTTCATCCAATTCAGGAACAAGCGTATCATCATTCATTCTTTCTTTTATTACAGATTCCTCTTCAACTCTTTTATCAACAGCTTTTTTCACAATGCCCTGATCTTCTTGTTGAATAAATTTTAATCTGTCATCTATAAATCGTTTTACACCCAAACCCGTTTCTTTTGCTTCAATTTCTTCTTCATCACCTATTGCAACATCAACGTCAGGAGACAAATGTCTTGCCACAGCCGTAAAAAACAACAGCATTACCAAAAAAGCAGTAATAAATAAAAGAAAGAAATTTTGAAAATTATTTTTCTTATCTTTTTTATATTTGCTGTAATTCATATAGCCAGGTGTTCTCATATTATTACTCATTAACACCTCTGACCTTTGTTCCTGCCAAATATATATCATCAAGTTCTTCGGAATATTTTTCCATAACTCTTTGAGCAAATCCGTCAATATCAGATATGTTCAAATCTGTTCCCAAGCCCGCAGCATTAACAGGTGCTCCTTCTGACTCAATATTTAATCCTGTATGAATTAATATAGAGGTCATTGATTTTGTACAAATTGAAACAGATAATTTTTTATCACCGACAAACAAGTCATCTCCGCTGCGTCTTACGATAATGCCCATTTCTTCCAAAACTTCTTTTATTGTTGTAATCAAGAGTCTTTGTCTTAAAACTCCCTCTGTAATATTTACATTAAATTGTTCAGTTATAAAGCTTAACATATATTTGCTGTATATAGGTTCGTTATTTATAACATCTTCAATATCAACCATTTCGGTCAATTTTACTTCGCATTCACCTTTAAATGCAACAATTGCATCACCCATCATTTTATAATTTTTGTATATCCAATGAGGTGCAAGCTGCGAGCCAATGTATTTTACTTCATTTTCTATTAATTTTATTTTCATTTTACTTTCCCATGCTTTAACAATATTTTAATTTAAAAAAGCTTTTTAATAAAGTCTTTTGCATTATTTTTTTTCAGAGCGTTAAATAAATGCATGCAAGATTCACATTTTCCGCAATGCTTATCACCGCCGCTATAACAGCTATGGATTAATTCAAGAGGTGCGTTCAATTTTAGTGCCTCATGAACAATTTCTATTTTATCCATATTTATTAAAGGTCTTAAAACTTTTGGATGTTTCAAGGTAGAAAATTCAAATCCACTCTCAATTCTTTGTACAAATTCAGAAGTGTTATCAGGAAAAGATGCACCCTCTTCTTTATTTGCACCCATTATTATGTAATCATAACCATAACTATCCGCATAACATGCGGCAATATTTAAGAATAAACCGTTTCTGTTCGGAACCCAAACGGATTTCATATCATAATCATGGGGAATTTCATCTTCACTTACCAGTGAAGTATTTGTAATTTTTTTCAAAAAATCCAATTTTATTACTTCATGTTTAATATTATAATACTCACAAATTTTGCTTGATGCCTCTATTTCTCTCTTAACAGCTTTTTGACCGTAATCAAATGTCAAGGCAAGTTCACAGTTATATTCGTTTTTTGTTATTGCCAAACAAGTAAGAGCATCCAAGCCGCCGGATAACAGAATTATTGATTTCATATAAATTAACCTTTCCATATTGATTTTATCATAAAAAAAAGGTAAAAATCTCTGATTTTTACCCGTAAATTTATTAATGAATGGTAAGTAATTTATTAAAAATCTTTTATATTTATGCCTGTCTAAATGTAGTTCATAATAGATACAGACATCATTTGAGAAGATAATGCGTAAGAAGCTTCCAATGCGTATTGAGATTGAAGCCATTCTGCAATCAACGATGTCAAATCAGCATCCTCTAATGAGGATTTTAAAGATGTTAAGTTCAATACATTGTTATCATAAGCTTCCATCAAAGTATCAAATCTACCTGAAGAAAGACCAACTGTTGCTTTAGATTCCGCCAAATTATCCAAACCTTTTTGAATACCGCTTAACGCAGAATTTATTGCATCAGTATCACCGGCACCTATCGCAGCAGACAATTGAGAAAGAGATGTAAGCATTCCACCGTCGCCATCCAACTCAACTGTTGATGTAGACTTTCCTGCGTCAGGGTCAAAAACTGATGTGGTCGTAACAGTCCCTTTACCAAAAAGTTCTGTTCCAAGCACTCCAACTGTTTCTTCCAATCCGCCTGCACCTATTACTATAGTTTTCGCATCAGATGTACCGTTATAGTTAATTGTTGTAGAATTTTCAATTTTCCAATCATCACTTGTTGTTGTTCTTGTTGATTGTGTTCCGTCAGGATTTGTTATTGTTGTCTGCCATGAAGGAGTTTCTGTAGTTCCTGAGTTTACCATTGTGTATGTTGTTATATTTCCGTCATCATCCGATACTGATTTTGTATATGTACCATCTCCATTATCAGTGAATGTTTGAGCCGCTGAAGGTTCTAAATCATACGGCATTTTTAGTGCTGCAGTTCCGCTGAATAAATATGCATCATCGTATTTAGAATTAGCCAATGAGGTCATTGTTTTTATAATTCCGTCAACTTCTTGCTTAAAAGCACTCATTTCTGTTTCAGAATATGTTCCGTTAGATGCCATCATACCTACGTCTAACGCTCTTGAGGCTTGCGTATTTGCACTTTTCATTGTATCTTCTACAGCTTTCAATTCATATTGAGAATTTTTCATATTTTGAATATAGCCGTTATATAAATTTATTTCTTTCTTTGCATTTAAAATAGATTTTGCCGCAACAGCATCATCGGTTATTGAAGTTATTTTTTTCTGTGTAGCAAGCTGTGTTGACAATTTATTAAATTTTCCTTGCGTACTTGCCATATATTTTACTAATGAATCTGACATTTGGCTTGATGTTGTTCTTGTTAGCATAATTTATTTCCTTTGCGTAAATTTTATCTGTTTTTAGATTTTGTCTTTAAAAATTAGTGTTGTAATCCCGAAAACCAAGTAATTAGTCTGCTAAGCTCCCAGATTAACCAGAACATTTAGGATATCACAGCAGGCATTAAACACCCTGGCTGATGCCTCATATGACCTTTGATATTTTATCATATCAGTTAATTCTTCATTTAAGTCAACGCTGGTTTCACTTAAAAGCTGAGATTCTATTGAACTGCATATTGCATCCTGTGAAGACTCTTGATTACTTATACTTTGAGACTGGATACCTATTTTTGATACACCGGCCATTAAAAAATCTTCCGGTGACAAATTATTCAATGTACTGCTTGTTGTTGAATTTCTGGTATTGATTACAGCACCCATATTTTTACCGTTACCAACGGCATATCTGTCAATTTCTGTTACAAGCGTATATTGTTTTCCAACTTCACCGCTGATTTCTACGGTATTTGTAAAATCACTTGCAGAACCCGTTACTAATCCTGCTGAAATACCTGATAAGTTTGTTCTCAAAGAAGAATTTACAGATATATTACTTGCGTTAATATAATTGCTTCCGTCATTTGACACAAATATTTTTCCTGTCGGTGATGCTAAAATTTTATCTCCGTTTTCATCAGTTCCAAGGCTCATAGCAAATGAAGAGGCATTAGGGTCAGGAATATATGAACCGTCACTTTGTTCAACCCAGCCTTGAGTTTGAATACCGTTTATAACTTCGGCAAAACCAGATGCTAAATCATTTAACAAGTCTATTGCAGATTGAACGGTCAAATCTGTTTTACTTGTACCGCCCATTTTTAACATTGCACCAACGCTACCGCCTGTTATTCTGTCATTGATATCGCTTTTTACAACATTACCGTCGCTGTCTTCTAAACCGATAGTTACTCTAACATCGTCAGCAGTTTGGTAATTTGCTTTCATTGTCAATTTTCCTGAAACGGTTGTATGTCGCACCAAATCCAAACCGCCTAAAGAAACAGACGCAACTCCTGTATCTCCGATTGATGTTGTTATGTTCAAATAATCAGACAATTCTGATAAAACAGCATCTCTTTGATCATATAAGTTGTTTGCGGCAGAATTTACCGTACCTGAACTTATAATTCGTTTATTAATTTCTGCCAAATCTTCAAGTAAAGCATTTGCTTTATTTACATTATCCGTAAGTTGAGAGGCTTTCATTGAAGCTTCTGTTCCGTCTCCGACAAGAGTTGTTCTGTAGCTTGCCAAATCGTTATATTTTGAATTAATTGCTATCGCAAAATTAGTGGCTTTTTCTATATAGTCTGTTCTTGCCGTAGTATTTGTAGGATTTTGCTGTAAATTTGATGCCGCAGTGTAAAAAGCATCTAACGATGCTGACAACCCGCTATCTGACAATTCATCCATAAGGGTTGTTATATGGTTGGCAATATCTGATTCTGTTGAATAGTATTTTAAATTTGAATTTTGGTTTCTCAAGTATTCAGCCAAATATTCATTTGAATATCTTGATATAGAAGTTATTTGAACTCCTGCATTTTGAGAGGCCTGACTTGAAGCATTTGTTGCTTCCAATCCGCCGACAAAACGTGTACCTAAATTAACACGTTGTTTTGAATACCCTGCAGTATTCATATTCGCAACGTTGTTTTGCACTACCGATAACGCTAATTGATTTACTTGCAGTGAATTCACTGCCATTGTTAATGCTGAATTGATTGACATTTAAACTCCTTTTTAAGCGTCTTCGCAGATTGAACTAACTCCGGTACTTTGGCTTTGACTATTCTTTCCGTGACAGTCATAACCGACCCCTTGCGGCGTACATGCCTGCAAGATTATATCCAATATCGTATTAGACATGGCTAGTCCATGTTGTATTAGTTCCACATTTGTCTGCTCTAATAACGTCATTTTCTTTGAAACTTCATTAATCTTTACTTTAAACTCTTTAAAATAATTCAACAATGGACTTTGAATTTCTTCGGCCTTTTCTATTATCTCTGAAACCGTCATTTCTTCTACGCCCATTTGCTTTATTATTCTTAGTCTCTCATTATTTAAATCTATTAACAAATCATTGTTTGCCAAGATTTGTTCATCTGTTTCTTTTAAAATTTCAGCATCCATTTTTATTAATGCATTCTTTTTAACTTCATACAAATCCGCCATTTTTGTGTAGGCAGAAAGGATTTCGTTAAAAACTACTTCTATTTGTCCTAATATTTTTTCGCTAATTTGCATATCCATTTTTATCCTCGTCTAAAAATTTTGTTTTAATCGGTTACAAAGTGTAATCAGCTATAACACTTCTGCCGTATTTTAAACCGTATTTTATATCATCAATAGTTAAGTTATTTTCTCCGGCATATTTTGCATATTCTTTTATTTCAGAAATATTTTTATTAATTAACAATTCATTTGTATCTTTTAAATCTATTCCGTTTGAAGTACCGTCTACAACAGGCATTGCTGATTGAAGAGGTTTTTGAGCCGCACTGAATGCTTTTGCTGCATTTAGCATGCTTATCGGATTTGTTACTACTCCTGAACTTATTGATGATACCATTTTATTTTTCCTTACCTTACCACTCTTTTACTTACTTATACTTAATTTCTAATACACATTACTTATTTTAAATTTTTAATTACTGAACATATCGTTCCATTTGACTATAAATTTGTTTTGCAAATCCGAATGATGTTCTTTCGTTGCTTGCCAGACTTCTTCCTACTTCTTGGAATACGAATTCTTTAAAAGTGTCTTGATACTTTGATTCTTTTCCGAAAATTCCGCCCTCTCTGTCGACTGTTTTATCCATCAAGCCTATCATTTTTGTAATAAACATTGACTCAAATTCGTTTGCTACCTTTTTTAACTGAGCTTTTTTATCGGTTGAATTTTTGATGTTATTAAATATTTGAGCATCATTGTTGTTTATGTAATTTGACTGTATATAACTCATTTTCCTACCCTAGATTACTACCAAATCCGCTTGCAAACTGCCTGATTTTTTCAAAGCTTGCAGAATAGAAATCAAATCTATCGGTGCAACACCAATTGAATTTAACGCTTTTACCAAATCATTTAAATTACTGTTTGCAGGCATTTCTACTACACTTCCCATTGTTTTTTCAACATTAACTTCTTCATCCGTAAAACCAACAGTTTCACCATTGCTGAACGGACTTGGTTGTGAAATATTTGTATCGGTTGATACTGTAACTGTTATATTTCCATGTGCAACAGCTGCAGGCATTAATTTTACATCTGCACCAATTACTACAGTTCCCGTTCTTTCATTTACAACAACTCTTGCTCTTTCAAGTGTCGGATTAATTTCTAAATTTTCAATTATTGATAAAAAGCCTACTCTGTTATTTTGAAATCTTGCAGGAATAGTAACTTCTACTGAACTTCCATCCAAAGCTTTTGCCGGAGCGACTAAGTTGCTGATTGTTTGTGCAATTCTTGAAACAAGTGTATAATCAGCTTTGTCTATAGATAATATAATTGAATTATCATCTCCTATAGTAGTGTCAATATCTCTTTCCATAATAGCACCGCCCGGAACTCTACCGGTACTTGTTATAGCAGTTCTTTTTTGTCCTCCACCTTGTCCTGAAGCATTTACACCACCTACTGATACCGGCCCTTGGGCTACCGCAACTGATTCTCCATTTGGAGCTTTTAATATTGTTTGTACCAATACTCCGCCCTCTAAACTTTTTGCATCGGCAATTGTTGATACTGTTACATCTATTCTATCTCCGTTTTTTGCAAACGGTGGAACTGTTGCTGTTACTATTACAGCCGCTGTAGCACCTTTTTGAATATAGTTTTCTTGTTCAATTACAGTACCTAAGTTCATTAACAACATTTTATTTGTAATCTGTGTTGAACGAGAGTTATCACCTGTTCCAGGCAAACCTACAACTACACCATATCCTACTAATTGGTTTTCTCTAACTCCCTTTACGTGAGTTATATCTACTATTCTTACTGTTGCCGCATACGCTGATACAGGCATAAATGACATCATTAATATTGTTAATAATAATCCTATTACTCTTTTCATTTTCTTACTTACCTTTACCAAATTATTTTTTTACTAGAACAAGTATCTTATAAATCTGTTTATAATACCTTCATTTTGACTTCTTGAAATAGAACCTCTACCAGATATACCAAATTGTAAGTTGCCGACTTTACTTGAGTCTATCTGACCTTCATCATTAATCCATCTAGGATCAACTACTCCTGATACAATTAAATCAACTCTTTCATTGCCGTTTACTACAGATTTTTTACCTTGAACAATTAAATTGCCATTAGCTTGAACTTGAACTACTTGTGCAGTTATTGTATTTGAATAATTAGCAGTTCTACTTGTACTTGCAGTATTTTCAACAGCATTTGAACCGCCAAAGTTATTAACATCTTTTACAAAACCAAGATGTAAAACTTTTCTTATAAATTCTGTGAAACGATCAACTGTTTCAGATGTTTTACTTGTTGAAAAATTTATATTATCAGAAGATGTAATTGTTTCAGAAATAACAATAGAAACAGTATCACCAATAGCACATGCTCTTACACCGGCATATAATGATTTTGGTGTTGCCGTATAACCTTGAGAAGCTGTTAATCTAAATAAGCTTTCTGCATTAACACTCATTGTTGTTATCAATATTATTACTAAACTTAAAATTATTCTTCTTACCATTCCTACCCACTTATTAATTTATTTTTATTATATTGTTACCAATACTCTGTTTGGCCCTACAACTTTTCCTCTATATACTCTTTGATATTTTGGACTCTTCAATGTAACATAATCACCAATATTTCCATCACTTTGTGCCGTTGCCGATATTGATATCATTACTCCGCTTGATTTAAATAAGGCTACAACTTCTTGATTTCTTATTACATCAGGTTTTGCTGTCAAAAATCTTTTATCAATTATTTCGCCCTCTTTAAACATTTTTTTTGACATTATATCTTTTTTCAACTCACCGGGAGCAATTACATTTGAAATTAAATTTGAAATTTCTTTTCTCTGTATAGAAGTATTATATACTGTTATTGCAGACTCTCTGTTAATAACTGAACGTGCAACAAGCACATTTTTATAAGCTTTAACATCAACCGGAACCATAATTACTCTTGCTAACAGACCATTTACAAATATTTCAACTCTTTTTACATCTCTTGCCATAAATCTGTTTGTATTTGATGTTACTTTATAGGTAATAGCACCGTCTTTTAAATTTAATTCTGAAAATGGTATATTTAAAATCTCTACTTTTAAATCTGCATTTGTATAATTTTTGTATGTTTCAATTACTTGTTTTGAAATTTCGCTTTTTAATTGTTGCGCAGTAATAATTTGTGCTTCCGCTTTTGTGGAAGTCATCATTAAAAAGATTATTGCTGCTATGCTAAAAAGTTTTTTCATTACCTACCTAAAATTTTGTTTAATTCTTTGATTTATTGCTTGTATTTTTATTTAACTGTTATTATTAAGATAAATTATTTGTTAACTGTAAAATTTCACTTGATGTATTAATTATCTTTGAATTAGATTCAAAAGCTCTTTCTGCTTTAATCAATCCAATAAGTTCATCAACTATCTGGACATTTGAACCTTCCAAAAATCCTTGTATAATATAGCCCATACCGTTTTGTCCCGGAGTATCCTGAATAGGATTACCTGAAGCTTGAGTTTCGGTATATAAGTTATGACCGATTGATAATAAACCTGATGGGTTTTGGAATTTTACAAGTTGAAGTTGACCTACAACAGTTTGAGTTGTTTCGCCGCCCAATTTGACAGACACTGTACCATCCTGAGTAATTGTAATTTCAGAACAATCTCTTGGAATAGTCATTGCTGGTTGAACTAATAAACCGTCATTAGTACAAACTTGACCCATTGCATCAATTTGAAGACAACCATCTCTTGTGTACGCCAATGTACCGTCTTCTTTCATTACTTGCAAGAAACCCTCGCCCTCAATTTCGATATCCATGTTTCTGCCTGTTGAAATAGCAATACCTTGTCCAAAAATACGTGTTGTTGCCGCTGTTTTAACACCAAGACCAATTTCAACACCGACAGGCTGGTATGTACCTTGATTCATTAATGCGCCAGGTGTTCTTGCTGCTTGCGACAATAGGTCTTGAAATTCTACACGAACCTTTTTAAACCCTGTTGTGTTTACGTTTGCAACGTTATTCGCAATTACATCTAAGTAATTTTGTTGAGCTATCATACCTGTTGCTGCTGTTGTTAGTGATCTTAGCATTCTTTTTTATTCCTTACTTTCTATACTTTTATTTTTCCTACCGATAGGGCTGCTGATAATAGAGAATTATTTGTTTTTACTATTTTTGTTAATGATTCATAATTTCTTGAAGTATTTATTGTATTTAACATTTCTCTTATTACGTTTGCATTTGAAGCCTCAAGATGTCCTTGTTGTATTACAAACTTTTCTGCCGGTACGGGAGGGTTTGCTTCCATATCCTTTGATACGAATTTTGAACCGCCTATATTGAACATCATATCTTTATCCTGAAAATCATATATAGCTATTCTTTGCTCCATTTGCGTTTTGCCGTATCGTCCGTTAATTTCGATTTGCCCTTGCTCAGTTACCGTAAATTGATTGCTGTTGTACATATCTAATTCTGAAAGATTTATTCTTATAGGCTGGTCATTTTGGTCTAAAAGATATCCGCCCTCTTTTGTCATTATAAAATTACTTTTATCAAGGGTGAATGAACCGTTTCTTGTGTAGGAAACTTCGTTTGTAGCAGGATCTTGAACCTTAAAAAATCCGTCACCCTCTATCGCCAAATCATATGGATTATCCGTTCTCATTAACGTACCTTGAGAAAAATCATAAGTTAACTTTTGAACTGTACTTCCCATTGATAAATCGCCTAAATTTCTTGTTTCACCGTCAAGAAGAGTTCCCTTATTTTCATAAACATTAGCATCCATGATATTTTTGAAAGTTAAAGCTGTTCTTTTGTAGCCTGTTGTATTAACGTTAGCAAGATTGTTAGCGATATTATCATGCATTTCTATCAACGAAAGCATACCGTTTGCAGCTGATTCAAGCCCTCTTAAAATCATAATTGAGCTCCTTTCAACTTGTCATAACTTTTCATTATGCTTTTTACATAATTTTGCGTTTCAGCATAAGGAGGAATTCCTTTATATTTTTTTACGGCATTAGGGCCGGCATTATATGCAGCAAGCGCTAATTCCTTGTTATTATCAAATCTGTCTAACAATCCTTTCAAATATTTAGTTCCACCGTAAATATTTTGTTCCGCATCGAAAGCATTTGTAACACCAAGTCCCTTTGCCGTAGCAGGCATCAATTGCATTAAGCCCATAGCTCCGCATTTTGATTTTGCGTTTGGATTAAACCCTGACTCTTGACGAACTACGGCCTTTACGAAATCTGAATCCAAGCCGTGCTTTGCTGAGTACTCTTCTATCAAGTTATCGATTTCCTCTCTTGATTTTGATGCATTTGTAGATTTATTTTGGGTATTTTTCTCTAATTGAACACTTTTATCAAGTATTTTTTGGAAATCAGGTTGTGCAACAGGTACTTCTGTTTGTGAACGAGACAGCAGCGTTTGAAAGCCACGTTCTATCTCGCTCATTCTATGCAAGGTTATATCTAATCCTGATATGGCTCCTGTCATTTTTGCCCCATAGTCTTTCTTTATTACTTACCACATATAATTTACTATATTTGATGTACATGAACATCAACCCAAAGGTTGATTTTTTTGTTTTCAACCTAAACCTTTGGATTGATGTGGGAATGTGTGGGGGGCTTTTAAGCTTTTATTATTTGTTATTTATCTTATTTTATACGTTCTCTTCTCTCTTTTTATTTTTTTACTGTATTAAAAGGTATTAAATTATTGTTTTCAATTTTATATTATTTGATATTTCACTATGAATATTGTTTGCTTTGCTTATATAAGAAGTTAATCTTTCATATCTGTCTTTTGCACCTTTTACCGGTGCTTGCATACTTATTAACTCGTCTACACTTCTGTTAATATTACCTAATTTTTCCAATGCAGTTTTTAATTCGTAAATCATTTTCATCTTTTTGGAAACTTTAGACCAGAAATGTTTCAACATATAATCTCCTATTGTGTTTCGTTTGCTGCTGCGTTTTTTGAATAAAAGACTTATCAACGCTATTACTTTTGAGGCAAAATCTAACTTTGTGTATTTAAACATTAAAACCTTCAATTGTCGTTCCATTCGCAGTTTTTTTCTGCTCAAAAGTTTAACTTTTTCTTCATCTTCCACTAATTTCGCACCGCTTATTTCTTCATCAAGAATTGCAATATCGTCTTCTAACATACCTATTTGATACTCAAGCTTGAATGACGTATCCTCCATATCTAAGAATGCTCTGTCTTCTAAAATAACAGAATCATAATTATCAATTTTATGCGGACTTGTAATAAACTTATATCTGTTTTCCACCGCCGAATATCTCTTTCCCCGTGTGTGTTTTATTTATATTTCTAATTTACTAAATTTTTCTAAAAAAAATACCCCCGTTTAGGGGATATTATTTTGTGGTAATTCTAACAATCTGTCTTTAGCAGCGGTAATATTAAAAAATAAAGACATTAATTTTTAAAAATTATTGTTGAAATTATGATTTAATTTATTGTGAATTTTAGTTTTAAACTTAATTTTGAAGTTAAAATAAAAATAAATTCACTTCAATTACAATTCTGCAATTTTTTGTTCAAGCTGCTTTATTTGTTCATCAAGTTTTGCACGAGCATCTTTTCCGGGGCCAAAATCAGGAATACTGTCTCGAGTTTTCTCTAAACTCTCTTTCGTTTTTTCCATAGCATATTTGCATTTTAAGTTATTATCCGCATCTTTTACTAAATCGGCTATTTCTTGCTCTATTTTTTTTATTTGTTCATCAAACTTTGCACGAATCTCTTTTCCGGGGCCAATATCAACAATACTGTCCCGAGTTTTTTCTAAGACAGATTTTAAGGCTTCTAATGACTTTAATTTGTCAGAAGTATTATTAGATGATGAAGACTCAGCAATAGAATAGCTAGGAATATCAACTGTTTCAGTCATCATAAGCATCGTAGCAATTTCGGCATTCCTGCCAGAATTTAATTTAGACCCATTATTGTTAATATTATTTGTTTTGTTTGTACTGTTGGTACTGTAACCGGATGCCACACGCTTATATTTTGATATTGTATCAAATGCCATTTGAAATTCCTTTTTATGTTTACATAATATTTATCGGCAACATGGCAAAAAGACTTTAGTACACCCATCCCATCATATCATATCATATCATATAGGGCATTATACTTGTGTTTTAGCCTGCTCAAACTCAAATTAACAAAATTTAACAAATATATTAAATGAGAAATTATTTTATAAAATCATACTATTCTATTCCGCATAAAATCGCAATATGCCATAGATTTTTGCCGAAACACATCAACACAAAATTAATGCAAAATTTTATTTCATATTTTTTAATGCATTTATTTCATCCTGATATGGGGAAATACCATTTAATTTTTCTATTATCGGCGGCATTTTTTCTATTACATAATCAATTTCATCTTCTGTAGTAAATCTGCTTAACGAAAATCTTATAGACCCATGCAAAGCCGTAAACGGAGTTCCCATAGCACGTAATACATGGCTTGGCTCAAGAGAACCTGATGTACACGCACTTCCTGAACTTGCACAAATTCCAATATCTGACAAATGCAATAAAATCAATTCGCCCTCTATATATTCAAAACCAATGTTTGTAGTATTAGGAACTCTATTTGCAATTGAAGTATTCAATTTTGCATTGCATATATTTTTTACAAGATTTGTTTCCAATTTATCTCGTAATCTTTTAACCTCTTTTGCCTCATAATCCAAACCATCTTTTGCAAGCTTGGCAGCCTCGGCAATACCTGCAATATAAGGAACATTTTCCGTACCTGCTCTTTTGCCTCTTTCCTGATGTCCGCCGATTATAAGAGGGTTTAAAAGAGTTCCCGACTTAACATATAATGCACCAATACCTTTTGGAGCATGGAATTTATGCCCTGAAACAGAAAGCATATCTATATCGGCAGATTGTACATCTATATTAATTTTACCTGCAACTTGAACGGCATCTACAAATAATTTGGTATCAGGATTTTTTGATTTTACAATTTCGCTTATTTTTTCAATAGGAAATATTACACCTGTTTCGTTATTCGCCCACATTGCCGCAACCAAAGCCGTATCTTCCGAAACTTTTTCTTGCAATTCAGCCAAATCAAGTTCGCCGTTAGAATTAACACCTATATAATCAACTTTATATCCCTGTTTTTCATAATATTTAAAGACATTTAGTACACAAGGGTGCTCTACTTTTGTTGTTATTATGTGTTTTTTATTTTTCTCGGTCTCCAAAAGTCCTCTTATTGCCATATTTGCACTTTCAGACCCGCACGAAGTAAATATAATTTCATTTGATGTTTTGGCATTAAAGAAATCTTTCATTATTTCTCTTGAGTCTTTAATAATTTTTGATGCTTTTTTGCTAAAATCATACATACTTGAAGGATTTGCGTACTCTTGTTCAAAGTATGGCATCATTGCTTCTACGACTTTCTTATCCACCTTGGTTGTCGCATTATTATCCAAATATATTATTTTATTGTTCAATGTTTATAACCTCTATATCTTTATCAATTGCATCTTTCAAAGTTTGTTCTACAAAAGCTTTTAAAGTTAAAACTGAATTTCTGCATTGAGAACATCTTCCATGCAGTTTCACATATACTTTATTTTCATCAATATCAACAAGCTCTATATCACCGCCGTCTTTTTGAAGTTCCGGAGCAATTTGATTTTCTATAACTTTGTTTATTTTTATAATTTTTTGTGCGGAAGAAAGTTTTGGTTTTTCTGCTTTTTGAGAGTCTTCCTTGTTTAAATATGTATCAATTATATTTTGAATAGTACCTTTACATCTGCCGCAAGCTCCGCCTGCTTTTGTATAATTGGTTACATCTTCAACTGTTTTTAAGTTATTATCTCTTATCGCATCAATTATTTGTTTTTCAGTTACGTTAAAACATGTACAAACAACTTTAGATGCAGAATCGGAATTAATATCAGAGAATGTTATTTCGTCATTATAATAATTTTTTAAAGCATCTTCAAGAGCCTCATGACCCATAACTGAGCAGTGCATTTTTTCAGGAGGCAACCCGCCAAGAGCATCGGCAATATCTTTATTAGTTAACTTTTTTACTTCTTCAACAGGTTTGCCTATAATCATTTCAGTCATCATTGAAGAACTTGCTACAGCAGAACCGCAGCCAAAAGTTTGAAATTTTGCATCTACAACAACGCCGTCTTTTATTTTTAAATATATTTTCAAAGCATCACCGCATGCAAGAGAACCTGCCTCTCCTACTGCATCTGCATCATCTATTTTTCCAACATTTCTCGGATTTCTGTAATGGTCCAAAACTTCTTCTGTATAATCCCACATATTTTCACCTTATCTTTCCTGCAATTATATTCTAACTCAAAAAAAATAAAGTTAATACATCAAAAGTATATTAAAAAGTTTAATTAATTTTCTTTTACGACTTTTTGAAGACCTTTTGGTTTATCCACATCACGACCAAGCAGCAATGCTATTTCCAATGCCAACATCTGTATTATGACGGCATTTGAAAACATTCTCATTGTTGCATCATCATTATCTATTGTTATATTCAAATTCGGAACAATGTTTTCGTGAAGTTTTCCGATAATATATATCGGCGGGTTGTAATCTTTTTTTATTTTTTCCAAATTTTTCATTGCCGTATACGAAACCCCTGATGCAGAAACGTATATCAAAGAACATTTATTGTTCAAAACAGCAACATGCCCGTGCATAAATTCGCCTAATATATTAGCATTTATGTTCAAATAAGAAGTTTCTTTTATTTTCAAAGAGGCCTCTTTTGCTAATGCATAAGAAATTCCGTCCGCAGTTATAACTATGTTTTTACTTTTTTTCAAAAGTTTTGCAAGCTGAACGACTTTTTTTCGATAATCAAAAGTTTCTTCAATAACAGATGGCAGGGTTCTTACAATTTTTAATCTATCTTTAATATCTATACCTTTTTTTTGTGCAAATTTTAAGGTAATCAGATATAAACACAACATTTGAGCGGTAAAAGATTTTGTTGCGGCGATACTTTTTTCTTCGCCTGCATGACAATCAACTTTATAATCAGATAGTTCCCAAATAGAAGAATTTTCCTTATTTGTAATACACATAACAAGCATACCCATTTGTTTTGCTCTTTTTGCAGCACGCAAAGTATCACTTGTTTCTCCTGATTGAGTTATAAAAATATACAGAATACCGTTATCTGACGGAACTTTAGGCTTTAATAAAAATTCGCTTGAATAAATAGCTCTTGCCTCAATATCAGCGACTTTTCCAAACAAATCCGCACCATATCTTGCACAGTGATATGAAGAACCGCTTGCAACTAATACAACCTTTTTTATTTCATCCGGAACATCAATTATAATTT
The DNA here is from genome assembly GCA_017478515.1 of bacterium. GTDB lineage: Bacteria > Cyanobacteriota > Vampirovibrionia > Gastranaerophilales > Gastranaerophilaceae > UBA791. The sequence goes on along the minus strand of JAFVDH010000020.1, from coordinate 6,148 downwards.
CGTCTGATTCCGTCAAAAAACTTTTCAAGATTTTTTGTAATATTAACGGTTGTTGATGGATTTCTTTTTCCATTGATGTGCGTTTTCTTAAAAGCAAGTTATCCATTAATTTTTATCCTATATTTTCTGTAATGTGCTATCCTAAAAGTTCTTTTAATATTTCATTTACAGATTGAGGATTAGCTCTGCCCTTTGTTTCTTTCATAACTTGTCCCACAAAGAATCCGAATAACTTATCTTTTCCGCCTCTGTAAGCTTCTACCTGGCTTGGATTTGCATCTATAATTTTTTGAGCAATTTCTTTAATTGCACCTGTATCAGAAATTTGGCTTAAGCCTTTCTTTTCAACTATTGCCGAAGCTTTTTCACCATCTTTCATCATATCAATAATTATTTGTTTACCGATATTATTAGAAATTGTAGATTTTTCAATTAAAGATATAAGTTCAACCAAATTTTCAGGAGTTAATTTTGTATCATTAATTGACAATTTTTGTTCTTTCAAATAAGCAGCAACTTCACCCATCAAAAAATTAACTGCTATTTTAGGGTTGCCGCCAAGTTTTAGGACTTCGTCAAAGAACATTGCCAAATCCATTTGTTCTACAATAACAGCAGCATCGTATTCACTCAAGCCTAAGCCCATATATCTTTGGCGTTTTTGTTCAGGTAATTCAGGCATTGTTTTTCTTACTTCCTCAACCCATTCTCTTGAAATAACAAGAGGCATCAAATCAGGTTCAGGGAAATATCTGTAATCATGAGCATCTTCTTTTCCACGCATAGAACGTGTTACTCCTGCATTATCATCCCATAATCTTGTTTCTTGTACTACTTCTTCTCCGTCTTCAACAAGTTCTATTTGACGGTCTATTTCGTATTCCAAAGCTCTTTCCAATGCTTTAAAACTGTTTACGTTTTTAATTTCGGCACGTGTACCGAATTTATCAGAGCCTTTCGGCATTATAGAAATATTTGCGTCGCATCTCATTGAACCCTCTTCCAAGTTACCGTCGCAAACTCCTACATAACGAACAATATTTCTCAATTCTTCCATATATGCACGAGCTTCTTGAGGGGATCTCATATCAGGTTCTGACACGATTTCCAAAAGCGGTGTTCCCGCTCTGTTTAAATCCACAAGAGAATATGAAGAGCCTGCCAATCCGTCTGCTCCTGCGTGAACCAACTTTCCGGCATCTTCTTCAAGGTGTGCTCTTGTTATTCCGATTTTTTTGCCGTTTACAATTAAATAGCCTTTTCCGCAAATAGGTTCATCATATTGCGAGATTTGGTATCCTTTTGGTAAATCTGCGTAAAAATATTGTTTTCTATCGAATTTACATTTTTCCGCAATTTCACAATTTAGAGCCAAACCTGTTAATATTCCCATATTTACAACAGCTTTGTTCAACACAGGCAATACTCCGGGCATTCCCAATGTTATCGGACTTATTTGAGTATTTTGTTCACATCCGAATTCACATCCGTCAGGTGCAAAGATTTTTGTATTTGTTTTTAACTGTGCATGCACCTCTAGTCCTATTACTACTTCATATTTTTCTCTTAAATCTTCCATTTTATTCTCCAATATTTTTCTTTTATTTTATCACAAATTGTTATTTTTTATAAATATTTATAATAAAATTATCTTTTTCATCTCTTCTGTAATAGTAATCAAAAAGCATTTTATTTAATAGTGTTATCGTATGCATTGTCATCAAATCTTTGTATGTATACTTATAATAAAGGTAATCCTTTGAAATTATATCCAAAAATTTATCATAATCATAATCGTATTTTTTAGGATACACAAGGTATATTTGCCCTTTCGGCTGAACAAAACCCATTAAAATATTTGTTTTAAAGACTGTATTTTTAGGATATCTTCTGTTTAAAAAGTAATCTCTCAGAAAATCTTTCTTTTCTTTTTCACTCATTTTCTTTAAAGATACTTTATCGTTAAAAACTTCTTCATTATCTTTAATATATTCGTCATATATATTCACTATTTTAACTTTTTTATCAATAACCGTATCCAAACCTGTTACATCCATCCAGGTAATTATTAAATCCCTGTCTTTTACTGTTATATTAATAATATCGGATACACCCAAAACGCTGACTCTTTTATTTTTTAACGCCGAATTATCCTGTATAAAAAGATAAAATAAATTAACGCCTAAAAAGACAAAAATTAAAGACAATGATAATACATTTTTTTCAACGCCCATAGCCATAATAACCAAAAATATCGGCAAAACAACTATGTATTCTCCTGTTGTAAATTGCAAACCTAATGAATATTGAAGAAAAATTCTGATTAATATATATATTACACCTATTAAAAATAATAAAATATTAAATTTATGTTTAACAAAAGATTTGAAGATAAAATAAATTGATACAACTATTGGAACAATTATAAATCCTAATGTGTAAAAATTTATATCCGCATACAAACTGTAAAAATAATTCAGAAAATTATTAAGATTTAGTTCAATTAATTTTGGAGTTAAAAAATTCTGAACAAATGCAAAAACTGATGCATAATCATAATTTATACCAAAATAATAATCAAAATATTTTTTATAATTTATAACAACATACACAAAATAAGGAACAAGCAAAATAGCTGTTATTATAATAGATTTAAAGAATTTTTTATTTTTTCGTTGATAAAGGCAAAAGAAAATAATTTCCAATAAAGCAAACAATAACGTAAATACATCCGTTAGTGTCATCCCCAAAACAGACAAACTCCATAAAGAATAACCTTTATCCGAATTTTTTATTTTTAATAAAGAAACAACATTTAAAACGGCAAACAATCCAAGCAGTGAAAACATTCCGACTTCTTGAGAATAATTTATCAAAAAACTGTTTGCGGAAAAAAGCAGTAAAGCTGTTATACCATAAATCCGCTCCTGCAAAAAATAGGCAATAAAGCAGGTTATTATACCAAAAATTACAGATAATGCTCTTAAATATAAAGCGGAATTTTTTAGAATAACACCCCACAAAGAAGTAATCAGCGTATACAAAGAAAAAACAGGTTCGGCATGAAAAATACCTTTCCATGTTTCAAGTTCAAAAGGATTGTACAAACCCTGATATACGATTGATTCGTTTATTGTTAACCCCGGAGTATCGGTCAAATAGAAAGCTCTTAAAAATAACGCTCCGGCTATAATAAAAAAAATTATAAATAATCTTAAACTTATATTTAAAACATTCTTCATAACTATGCATTATAATACTACGTCAAGTTTTATTTTCAATTCTTTTGGTATTCATAAACGACAAAGTCTCCCGATTTAAAAGAATTTATAAACTTCAAATTTTTATCGCATAACTCCCGTATATCAAGCAATGTTTTAATATACAAAAGATTATTATACGAAATACCATTATAATCCTTATTATTTTCAACAAATTTAATAAAGTTGTCTCTATCGTATTTTGCAAACTGAGTCATTACAATAATAAACAGCTTTGAGTTTCGTTCCGTCAAAACGTACATTAATCCGTATACAGCCGTAATATTTTGTGAAACAGTTCTATCTGCAAGGTAATTTCTTATATAATTTTTCTTCTCTTGCGGAGATAACTTATTTATAGCATCTTCATTATTGATAAAAAATTCAGATTTAAAAACAAAATCCTGTAATACACTAACTTTTTTAACCTTTTTAGTCAAATACTTATCTAAAATTTCAGTATCATTTCTGAAAAGAACAACATCACCGTCATCAGCATATTTATTAATTACTTCCGCAGCAGGTCGAAACCCCAAACGTCCGATTTTATAAGCAGCATCTCTTCCCAGACAAAGATAAGAAATATTTATCAAAATAAAACACGAAATCAAAACAATAGAACTCTTCTTAAAATCAAAACCTCTTGCAATAAGCACAAGAAAATTGGGCAATATAATAATTAGATATCTTGACAAAACTCCTGTATCATAAATTTTAAACGCCGCAAAATACGCTAAATAAAACATAACAGCACTTAAAAATATTATTTTATTAATATTATCATTTTTTAAGGATTTAAAAATAAAATATCCGGCAATTAAAACAGAAACTCCAACACAAATAAATATTGAAATATCAAAATTCTTAATCAAAGAACTAAAATAATCGACATTATTTATATCTAAAGCTGTCAATTTTGGAGAAAAGAAATTTTGAAAAACAATCAAAAAGCTTGAACAATCAGTATAAAACCAATTTTGATTAGCGGTATATTTCTCAAAATGGCCTAAAATAACCAGCATAGCCGGAACTAACACCAATAATAGTCCTAAAGAAGTTAATAAGACTTTTTTTGAAAATTTATAAACAGATAATAAAATAACTTCAAAAATAACATATAAAAAAGATGCCGTATAAGTAAAAACAAGCCCCGCAGCCGATAATATCCATAAAAAATGACCTTTATCTTTTTCGCAAATCCTTATCAAAAAAACTAGGTTTAACACTGCAAAAAAGACAAGCAAAGAATATATCTTAACCTCCTGCGAATAATATATTAAAAAACTATTAATTCCGAATAAAAACATACAAAGCAAGTTCTTACTCTTATTTTCACTTACAAAATACGAGCAAATACATGCCAAAAAACCAAAAATTGCAGACAAAAGTCTTAAACTCAAATCAGCATGCCCAAAAATTAAAGTCCAATAATGAAGAATTATTTGATATAAAGGAAAATGTAACTCACTATTTATCGAATATTTTATAATATCAATAACCGAAAGCATTGATTCATTATACATAAGCAGTTCGTCATACCATAATCCTGCTGCCTTATCTATACACAAAACCCTAAATACCAATGAAACTAAAATAATTACAAAAAAATATAAATAAAACATTCTGCCTCTAAAGAATTCTAAATAAAAACATTATAAATTAATAAAGATTTAAAATAAATAAAAATTCTTAAAAATTTTTCGTTTCAAATCCTACAAAACACACCGTTTCAATAGATATTAAACGCATATATACAAGACAATATAGCAACATTTTGTAATATATATATTACAACTATCCTACAGACAGTTGATTTTTAAATAAACATCATTAAATATAATCATGAAAAGTAATATAATAAGTTTTAATAAAAAGGAACGTATATGGGTATAGCAGCATCACAAGCAAGATTTTTGCAATGCACAGCAAGAAAATCTAACGTTGAATATCAAGGTCAACAAATTAATGAACAGCGTACAGTACTTGCGAATAAATCTGCTGCAACGTACAACCAGATGCTTTCTCTTAAAGTTCCAACGCCACCAAGCCAAGCCGATTTTACAAAATTAATATATTCAGTAACAATATCTGACAAAAAAATATCTTTGACTGATGAAGAAATCAATACATTAAAAACTACAATTAACAATCTTGCTGAAGATGAAGAGGTAGAAACAATAGACGGAACATCATGTGCGTATAAAGCCGGAACCTCTACCATTACAATAGACGGTAAGGCATACAATTATGCTATCCGTATGAATTCGACTGATACAAATTATTATCCTAACAGTATTAATGGCACTACAGGAAGAATTTCTTCCCTATATTTAAATAAAACAACAGCATTTACAGACCAAGGCGATGAAAAATTAAATGACACAGAATATAATGATAATACTATATTTTTCACTGTCTCTGAAGCAATTGATCAAACTGCTTATGACGATGCATATAATCAATATAAATATGACCAGTACGTTTATGAAAAAGAACTTGAAGATATAAATGCCCAAACATCACTTCTTCATCAACAAGACCAAATATTGGAACTTCAATTAAAACAATTAGATACAGAGCAATCTGCATTAAAAACAGAATTAGAAGCTCTTGACAAAGTTATTGGCGATGACATTGAAAGTGATTACAAAACTTTCGGTAGCTAGTAAATCCATAATTCATGTTATTTTACATCGACTACATATCTTATTATTTGTTATACATAAAAAATTAAGTTATGTTATCTTTTCTTTGCAAAATAAAAAAGCCGTCTCTTTGACGGCTTGACTAACACACTTTTTACACTTTTCTTTGAATTTAACGAGGATTTTATTTAATTACCTTCACACGAGTTGAATTTGTTTCTTAAATCTTTTTTCTTTCTTACT
>JAFVDH010000019.1 GCA_017478515.1 bacterium | reverse complement strand
TAGAATCTTGGTTTTGAGCGGTAATATCCTTTAACTTCTGTACCGTCAGAGCGAGTGTATGAATTTACATAAACAACTCCACCGCCTATCATTGCTTCTTGTTGCAGGTCGCCATTAGTTGGCATAGTTCCATTAAAAGCCTTTGTTTGAGCATCAATTTCCTTTTCGTGTTTAGTAAATTCGTCTGATGACATCGCACCGACTTCTTCCCTTGTGTATATATGATTACTTCCTGTTAAAGGATTTGTGTAACCATAAAAGCTTGAATTCTGTTGTGTTTGAACTTGTTGTGGAATTTCTGCATTAAAGGTTTGCAAACCTAATTGTTGTGCAAGTTGGTTTATGTCGATATCTGCTGCAAAACCAAGAGGTTGACCATTATTATTCACGCCACCCAAACCTCTTGTCGGAGTAAATGGCAGATTTATATTTTGTTTCTTTTCATATGGTTTTGATTGGTAAATTTGATATGGTTGAAAATTATGTAAATAATGATTTTCTGCAGCTGTTGGGTGTGTTCCTCGCTCGTCAGATTTTAAATCGGGTAAAATTACAACATTACCTGATTGCCGATTTAATTCTAAATTACTGTTAAAAAGGAAATCACCTTTTCTGCCATAAGTAGTGATATTTTTACCTTCATACGGAAAATATTGTGGATATGCTTTTGCTATGTGTTCACTTCCAACAGGAGCAAGGGCATTAGAGGGTAAATCTGTTCTATGCGACATTAAATTTGCGATTGAGCCACCTAAAGAATAACCTGTAAATTCAATATTTGCATTTGGATATTTTGATTTTACTTGATTATACAGTCTTTCTGCATCGCCAAATTGGGATGGTATACTTGCTTTTTTTAACATAATATTATAATCATTTCTCAAGTCGTTTTTTCTACCTACATCGCTTCCTGCAAAAGCTATAACAATTCTATTTCCTCGTTTATACACCCTTGCATCAAAATCTTTATTTTGTGAAGAATTGTCAAATTCATGCAAAGTGTTCCAACCTTGCACATCTCTTTTATTATGTGCACCATTGCACAAGTCTAATGTTTCCTTGAATTTATTTATATTTGTCATTTTTTACTTCCTTTATTTTAAAATTTGTACTACAATAGGTTCATGAAACCTACAACTAAAGATGTTTTATTAAAAATATATTATGTTTTTCAGTGTTTTGCTGTAGTTTTAAATTTTGTTTTTTTTATCTTGGGTATTATTATTTCATTCGTTACTTTTATCTTATTTAACGAATATCAACGAACAAACATTGAGAATTATATTTTTATAGGAATTTGTATTTTTCTGAATTGTATAATATTATGTATAATATTTACTTCTATAATTTCCACAATTTCAACAAAAAATATCCTGCAAAACAAACCACTGACAAAACCACAAAAGTTTTCAGCCGTAATTTTTCCAATAATTACGGTTCCGTTGTATTTATATTTAATTTTTAAATTATTTATCCAATACAGATAATTTTTTGCTAATTATATTTCGTTATCTTTTTACATAAAGCCTCGCTTTTTTTCCAAGTCTTTCAAATAAACGGATGCAAAATTTTGCTAGTGTAAATTAAATAATTCAAAATGAATAAGTGAATTATACTACATTTATAGCATTTCGCCAAATGTGAATACATACTCTAATTCTTATGCAATATGTTCAAGTAAAAAAGTTCTGAAATCGTACACTAAAGGGAGAATATGAGAGGTAGCAGTAAAGTTTACCTCTCATATTTTGTGTATATTAGAATCTTGGTTTTGAGCGGTAATATCCTTTAACTTCTGTACCGTCAGAGCGAGTGTATGAATTTACATAAACAACTCCACCGCCTATCATTGCTTCTTGTTGCAGGTC
>JAFVDH010000018.1 GCA_017478515.1 bacterium | reverse complement strand
CATGCCGCCAGCGTTCGTCCTGAGCCAGGATCAAACTCTCCATTGTCAGAAAGTTTATGTCCATCGCCAGTCTCGCTAAAAGACTGACTGCTCGACTTTGTTCTTTTCTACGCTAGCTTTCGCTTACGTATTCTGTCCGTTAAATCATTTTGTTGAATCAACAAGTATATTTAGTCGTTTTCAGCTATTCTGTTTTCAATGTTCTATTTCTTCGACAGCAGTGCATAATTTTAAACATCTTTCCGATGTGTTCCTCCTCTTTTACGGGGGCAAGGTGGTAAGGGGCAATCCCTTTTAAAAACCACTCAAGTTTGAGCCACTTGCTTTCGGTACTTATTATCTTAACTCTTCATTTTTTTTTGTCAACCCCTTTCTTTCTATTTTTTTATTTAAACTTTACAAAACTTAATAATATAAGACCAGAAACCCCTATTTAATAGGGTTTCACATGTGACTACGCCCATCCTTTATTAACAATTATTAAATATTTTTCCATTTTTAAAACATCATGTAGAATGTTTTTGTCATGCATATATTATAAATAAGGAGAAAATCATGAAATTAAATAATTTAGCCGTACTTGCAGCTATTAGTTTACTTACCGTTTCTGCTCCGGCTTTTGCCGACGGAAATGCTTTTACACCTCTAAATTTTGACGACACGGCTTACAACTCAACAAGCACTGCTGCAAAATCTACTACAAAAACTGTTTCTTCTGTTTCTGATACAGCTGCTGTTTCTGACGACAGTGTTGTTAACGGCAACATCCAGAATGCAATTCTTCAATTAGATAACGCTCAAACAGACATTAAAAACGATTTATTAAACTACAAAACAAAATATCAAAATATCGATAATCAATATAAGTTGATTAAAAATGAAAGAAGCATGCTTAAAAAACAAATCAGATCTATTGAACGCAGAAGTAAAAATATTGACAGAGCAAAAGATAAATTAAGAAAAAACATGGTTTAAATGCTTTTTAACATTAAATAAAACAAAAGAAATCTCTGTTGAAAAACAGAGTTTTCTTTTATGATATAATTAATATAATTAGTCGGACTATTTAAGCAATAAAAATGTAATTATATAATATTAGGTATGAGTGTATTAGATATAAAAAATTTGAATGTAAGTTTTTATTTGGAAGACGGAATTTATCGGGCAATTGATAATGTTTCGCTTTCCATAAAAAAGGGGTCTACTCACGCATTAGTGGGAGAATCAGGCTGTGGAAAAAGTATCACGGCAATGTCAATTTTAAACTTGCTGCCTAAAACAGCAAAAATAACCGGTGGTAATATTATTTTTGAAGAAAAGGATTTGTTAACACTCTCTCAAGAAAAAATCCAAGAGGTAAGAGGTTCAAAAATAGCTTTAATTCCTCAAGACCCGCTTACTTCTTTAAATCCGCTATATACCATAGGTAATCAGCTTTTAGAAATAATTGAACTTCATCAACATTTAGAAAAAGATAATGCAAAAGAAAAAGCTATTGAGGCTCTTAATATGGTAAAAATTCCTGCTCCCGAAAGATGCTTTAATTCATATCCGCACGAACTTTCAGGAGGAATGAAACAAAGAGCAATTATCGCAATGGCCTTGGCATGTAATGCAAAACTTATTATAGCTGACGAACCAACTACAGCTCTTGACGTTACAATACAAATTCAAATAATGAATTTACTTGAAGAAATAAAAAAAGAATATGGAACATCAATTTTACTAATATCGCATGACCTTGCTCTTGTTAGCCAATATGCGGATGAAATTAGCGTGATGTATTCGGGGAAAATAGTTGAACATGCCCCTGTCAGAGAATTCTTCTTAACAACAAATCACCCATATTCAACTGCACTTATAAGAGCTTTGCCGTCGAACAAGTTTAAAAAGCTTGCATCAATAAAAGGTCAGCCTCCGACTCTTAAACAACATATTCAGGGCTGTAAATTCCATCCAAGATGCAGCTATTGCCTGCCTCAAGTTTGTAACACACAAGTTCCCGAATTAAAAGAAATTGGCATGAACCATTTTTCGGCATGTCATTTGAATTAAAAAATTTTAATATAAATAAGAAAATAAAAGCGGGACGACTAAACTGATTTAATTCAAAGTCGTCCCGCTTTTATTTTCTTATAGTTATTAAACATCATATTAACAATGTTTTTCAATATTTCCTACAATAGTAGATTTAGGCATCAAGCCTACCATTCTTTCCACAGGTTCGCCGTCTTTAAAAATAAGCAGACTTGGTAATCCTGAAATAGAATACTCTTTTGCAATATTTAAATTTTCATCAGCATTAACTTTAACTATTTTTACTTTCTCACCTAGCTCAGAAGCAATTTCATCAAGTACAGGGCCTAATTTTCTGCATGGCCCGCACCATGTTGCCCAGAAATCTACAAGTACAGGTACAGAAGAATTTATAACTTCTTCTTTAAAATTACTTTCGTTTATATCCATAGCATTTGACATGATTTTCTCCTTATTATGTAACATATATATTATTTATATTACCATAAAATTTATTTTTGTGTTACTCTTTTATTGTACAATATTTTAATATTAAGATAGTCGGGAAAATAAATATAAATGGCAAGAAAAAAAATTATAGAAATAGTATTGGATACAGAAACAACGGGTTTAGATTTTACGAAAGAGAAAATTATTGAATTTGCAGCGGTAAGATTGGAAAACGGCAAGATAAAAGATGAGTTTCAAACTCTTATCAATCCTCAGCAGCATATCAGAAAATCATCAATCGCAATCCACGGTATCACAGAAGATATGGTTAAAGATGCTCCGACAGAAGCAGAAATTATGCCAAAAATTCTTGAATTCATTGGAGAACACCCTATTGTAGCTCATAACGCAATATTTGATTACCAGTTTTTAAATGAGGCCTCTTTAAGATGTTTCAACAAACCTTTGGAAAACTCCAGAATTGATTCACAATTCATGTTTAAAGAAGTTTACCCTGATTTGGAATCTCATGGATTGGAAAATCTTTGTACAAGATTTAACGTTGAATTTAAAGACCACCATAGAGCAATGGCAGATACTATGGGGCTTGCTCTTGCTTATCCGTCATTAAAAAAATTGTACTTGCAAAAAAATACATGGGAAAACTCTCAATTAGACAATATTGAATACCTGTTCGAAAGATTTATAAGAATTCAAAACACTGTCACAACTTTGCAAGCAGAGTTACAAGATTTGAAATCAGTTTTTAAATTACATTTTGAACTCGGCGGAAAATCTATCACCGCTCAAACAGGAGAAACCCTTTCTTATCAATCAAAACAATCTTATAGTTATAATCTTAAAGATATAAAACAAGTCTTGGAAGATGTCGGTGCTCTTGAAAAAGCAGTGAAATTAAACAATGGTTTTATAGACAGACTTTACAACAGCAACAGTCTTACTCAAGAACAGAAAGACATCTTGCAAAATGCTCGCAAAGAAATTTCTGAAACAAAAAATATTCATATTACAAAAAACAATAAATAGGAAAATTAAATTATGTCAAATTTTATAGTAAATTATTTCAAAGAACCCCCGATAAAAGAAGAAATTCAAGATAAAGAACAAGTAGATAAAATGTATAAACACTGGAGTTTTAGAATATTCTACTCAGTTTATCTTGCATACATCATTGCACACTTGTGCAGAAAAAATATAGCTGTAGCTTTGCCGTTTATAGGCCAAGACTTAGGATATACAAATACTCAGCTTGGTATTTTAGGTTCATCGCTATATATGACTTACGGTATCGGTAAATTTTGCAACGGAATTTTAGCCGACAGAAGCAACGTAAGAACATTTCTGCCTACAGCAATGATAATTTCTGCAATTGCAAACTTGTGTTTTGCATATAGTGCAGTATTTGTTACGCCGGGACATGTTTCATTCTTCGGATTGCCATCATCAACTATCCTTTTATGGATATTGACATTCTTCTGGGGTGCTAACGGATGGTTTCAATCAATGATATTTCCTCCGATTGCTAAAGCTTTATCTTACTGGCTTTCTAAATCGGAACGTGCAACTAAGTGGTCTATCTGGTCAACTTCTCACCAATTAGGCGTGTTTACAACAGTTATGATATCAGGGATTTTAATCGGTCATTTCGGCTGGAAAACAGCTTTTGGAATTGAGGCGGTTATAGTTATACTTACAGGGTTATGGCTGTTTGAAAGATTGAGAGACAAACCTCAATCTCTTGGTCTGCCAGACATTGATGTTTATAAAAATGAAAAAATTGACGAACCTGAAGAAGAAGAAAAAAAACAAACAATGTCGTATTTTGAAATGTTCAGAAAATACATTATTTGCAACAAAATTCTATGGTTACTATCAATAGCGTACGCATTTGTATATGTAATTCGTTTTGGTACAGAAGATTGGTTTGTTAAATATTTAATGGAATATAAAGGAGACAGCCTTGCTATAGCAACAGCAAAACTAAGTTCACTGGCAGTTGTTGGTTCTGTCGGAGCTATCGCCGCAGGATGGTTCTCTGACCGTTCAAGTTCAGGAAGCAGAATTCCTATTAATATTATATTCTTTATAGGATTGGGAACATGCCTGTTTTTATTCCATATAAACACATTTGACCCATTTGATTATATTCTTGCAGCATTAATAGGTGCATTTACAGCAGGGCCACAATTGTTGTTAGGCGGGGTTTGTGCACTTGAAGCAACATCAAAAGAAGTTGCATCAGCTGCGTTAGGGTTTTCAGGAATGTTTGGTTACGTAGGGGCTGTGCTTTCCGCATCAGGAACAGGATTTATGATTGACCTTTTCCAGGCAAAATTCAATAACGGCTGGCTTGGTGCTGTTATATTCTGGATTTCTTCATCTATCATCGGAATTATCATGTGCTTAATTATCATGGCATACAGTTCCGCTAAAGCTAAAAAATTACAGAAAATTGAACAGGAAGCCTCTTCCGAAGAAGAAGCAAAAGTTGAAGTATAGTTGAATACTACTTAAACAGTTGATTGATTTGGATAACAAAAGGATAAATTAATGAACAAATTATTTGTAATATCAGGCTCTTCAGGTGTAGGCAAAGGAACAGTAATAAAAAAACTTCTACAATCTAATAACAGCATAAAACTATCCGTTTCAACAACAACCAGAAAGCCAAGAGATGGAGAAATTCACGGAGAACATTACTTTTTTGTGGAAAAAGAAGACTTCCTAAAATCCGTAGATAACGATGAATTTATAGAATGGGCAGAGTTTTCAGGCAACTGCTACGGAACAAAAAAAGAATTTGTAGAAAATACTCTCAAGAACGGACAAAATGTTTTACTGGAAATAGATACTCAGGGAGCATTACAAATAAAAGAAAAATTGCCTGAAACAGTTTTAATTTTTATAGCTCCGCCATCGATAGAAGAATTGAAAAAACGACTAATCGGCAGAGGCACTGAAACAGAAGAAGCTATTAAAAAAAGATTAAGCTGTGTGGAAAATGAACAGAAAAATTCTAAATATTATGACTATACAGTTATTAATGATACCGTAGAAAATGCTGTTTTAAAATTAGAAGAGATATTCGATAAAGAAAACCAAAATTGATATGGACAAATACGAACTTGTAAAACCAATAGAAAAATTTGCGCCTCCCGAAACACAAGAGGAATGGGATTGTTCAGGCTGGATTGTCGACGATAAGAATATTTCAGACATAAAAAAAGTTATGCTGGCACTAACCATCAACGATGACATAGTATCCCAGGCAAGAAAAAATAACTGCGACATGATAATTGCACATCATCCGCTTTTTGAAGTTCCGATAGAATACAAAGACATTCAGATGTATTGTGCTCACACAAACCTTGATAAAGCTCAAGGAGGAACAACTGATACACTAATTGAAGCTTTAAACTTAGATGTGAAATTTTTTGAAACTGATGAATTTACAAGATATTTAGAATTACAATCAAAAATCGATTTAAAAACTCTTTTAAAAAAGGTTAAAAAAGTTTCTGAAAACGCAAGATACGTGAATAGCAACAGAAAAAAAACAATCCTAAAAATAGCCGTCTGTGCAGGTTCGGGAAGTGAATTTATAAAAAACGCAGAACAGAAAAATTATGATGTTTTTATTACGGGAGATATAAAATATCATACAGCGGATTCGAGCAATATAATACTAATAGACCTCGGTCATTTTGAAAGCGAAAAACCTATAGTAAAAAAATTAGCACAAATAATTAAAAATAATGAAGTGGAAATAATCTATGCAAAACAAAACTCTCCTTTTAATCATATTTAGCATACTAATAATAACTTTAATCCAAGGAATTTGTTTTGCCTACCAAACAGTCTTGATAAATTTTCATGACGATAGAGAGTGGAGCAAAGTATATAATCAAACAAGAGGAAATGAACACATCGTTCAATTCGTACCTCCAGGACAAAGTTATAGAAATTGGAATGAAACATACATATTTCACTCATATAAATTCAAAAACTTTAAAGGCAATGCTGTTTCATTTTTAGGAGCTTTAACAAGAAAACTTGAACAACAAAATAATACAAAGCCCTATATTACCATTAAAAGAAGTAATAATGATTCTATTGCAACAAGATGCATTGCATCAAATGATTTTATAAAGTCGCAATGTGACATATACAGAGTAACCGTTGGTCAAGAATCTATAATATCAATTCAATACATTAATAAAAATACAGTTAATTTTAAAAATAATTACAATAAGTATCTGGAAAGTGTTTCCGAAGCAAATCCATACTACAGCTATTATAGATATGACAGAATAATGAGCAGAGGAACATCTTTTGAATTATAAGAAATTTTACATCTATGCAAAAGAACTCTTAAGGCTAACTTTACCAATGATTATGGGAGGAATAGGTTTTGCATTTATTTTTGTAGGAGATGTATTTGTAGCGGCAAGATATTCAACAGATGTTTTAGCCGCAGTAAGCATATCAGGAGCAATAACAAGCATAATTTTTATGTTTGGAATAGGAATGCTGAGCAGCGTTTCGGCATATTTATCAAACAGATTGGGGGCTAAAAAGTCCGCAAAATCATACCTTATACCGTCAATAAAATTTGCAGAAATACTTGCATTTATAAGTTTTTTGACAATTATCGGAGTAATCCCTTTTTTCAAAAAACTCGGATTTGAAGAAAAACTTATACCAATGATGAACATATATACATTTATTTTTGCCTTTTCAACATTTGGGGATTACCTTTTCAAGACAATGAAAGAATTTTTACAGTCATATAAAATTGTTTTTGTGCCGAATATAATAGTTATAATCGCAATATTCGTAAATCTGTTTGCAAATTGGATATTGGCGTTCGGCATAGGGCCTATTCCGGAAATGGGAGAAGCCGGACTTGCACTTGCAACAGTTATAAGCAGAACATTTATGGGGCTTTCTGTTTTATTCTTTTATTTGTACAAATTTAAGCTAAAAATAGTCAAAAAAGCATATACCGATTATTATAAAAGCATGGTTGAAATAGGATTGCCGATATCACTTGCTATATGTATAGAATTTTTGGCATTTAACTTAATTACAATTCTAATGGGAAGAATATCAGGATTATATTCCGCAGCAGAAAGTATTCTTGTCGCAATCATAAATACAACATTTATGGTACCTATGTCCGTATCTGTTGCAACAACAATAAAAGTCGGATATTCAAACGGTGCAAAAAATTTAGAAGACATAAAAAGATATTCTCTTGTAAGCTGTATTATATCAGAAATATTTATGCTTTTATGCGGTATTATTATCGCAATGTTTCCTGTTCAAATTATAAAATTATTTACTTCTGATGCAGAACTAATAAAAATAATGATACCAATAATGATATTACTTGCTATATTTGAAATAACAGATGGATTACAAGTAACTCTTAGCGGAATCTTTAAAGGGCTAAAAGATACAAAAATTGTTATGATAACTAATGTTATAAGCTATTTAGTTATCGGTCTTCCTATTGGAACTTATTTTGCAATTATAAAAGAACAAAATCTGTTTGGATTTTGGATAGGTTTGAGCGTAACATCGATTCTTTTATGCGTAATTTTAGGTTTAAGACTTTTGAAAACATTAAAAAAACTTGAATTAGAATTCAAAAAGCTCTGATATTTTTACATTCAATACATTTGCTATAACTAAAAGATGTTTGTTTATACACATTCCAAAGGCAAGACCATTTTCTATTTTTGCTAAATATCTTGCTGATATTTTTGTTTTTATAGATAAATCTTTGATAGATAAATTTTGTTTTTCTCTTAAAAACTTTATCCTTTCTCCTATTAATTTAAAATCCTTTTCATATTTATTATCTTTTTTCATTGATTAATATCCTTTTTACACATTATACATGTGGGTTGTACATTCTGCTCAACAATTTTACGTTGGGATAAAACCCCAACCTACTACTACAGAACATATTAAAATAATGTCAATTTCTTGGATATATAACAATGTTATAACGTTGTTTAAACAAAATTTAAATTTTATTATATATACAAAGAATTTTAGACCTTGTAAAATAAAAATAATGTACTAATTTATAGGTTATAATTAATGAAAAAGAAATTTACAACAGTTGGCAACAGCTGGGCAATGCTATTTACAAAAACAATGATACAAATACTTGAAATAAACCCTGAAACCGAACAAGTCGATATTAAATTTGATAATGGCAAAGTTATAATCCAAAAAGAACAAATTTAATTAAACAATTCAAAACTTGCACATAGGGTTGACAAAGGTTATAAAATCGTAAATAATATAGAGGTAGGGCGAGAGCCTTTAAAACTAAGCGAGCTTAAAGACTCTGCTTCGCACCCTACAGTTAATTTAACTTTAATGCTATTACTACAATTGCAATTGCCAGTAATAGCATTATTGCTTTGTTAACCATAGCAAATACCTCCTTTCGTCCAAATTCTTCGTTATTTGTGTGTGACGAATTTTAGCATTGTGCTAAGCCCTACAGGTTTAATGTTACAATAATTAATTTATTTTGTCTATTTTTTAAATTCTTTTTTCAACGTATCTTCAGGGTGGTTTGAATTAGAAAGAATTATCTCTCTGTATTCGTTTTTATCAATATTCACACCCCAATTTTTAGTATTTAAGGTAAATTTTTTCTTCTTTTTATTGTTCAACATAATTTAATTATAGTACAATTTAAGTAAAACGGAGAAAATTTATGAAAAATATAAAAGGAATAATATTTGATTTTAACGGAACACTTTTTAATGACACGAAACTGCACGAAATAGCGTGGATTGAATACTCTGCAAAGCTAAGAGGCACACCGTTCAATGATTACGAACTCGAACATTATATGTTTGGAAGAAGTAATAACGAAATTATTGAATATGCAATCGGAAGAAAACCAACACAAGAAGAAGTTGATAAATACGCCTGGGAAAAGGAAGAATGCTATAGACAACTTGTACTAAAAAACCCTGATTGTATAAAACTTGTAAAAGGGGCAGAAAGACTTTTAGATTTTGTAAAAGAAAATAATATTCCAAGCACAATTGCAACAGGTTCTGAAATAAATAATGTAAAATTTTTTATAGATATATTTAAACTTGATAAATGGTTTGATACAACAAAAATTATATATGATGACGGTAAAAGATTAGGAAAACCTCATCCTGATATATATTTAGAGGCGTTAAAAATTTTAGGTCTAAACGCAGAAGAAACACTTGTATTTGAAGATTCTTATTCGGGAATTTGTGCGGCAAATTCGGCAGGAATAGGTAAAATTATCGCAATCAACGAACATCCCGAAGAATTTAAGCACAAAGATAAAGTTTCTAAAGTAATAAAAGATTTTACTGAAATTGATATAAAATCTCTCATAACTGCTTGAATATAGAATATTTTTTTTGTAAACTTAAAACGGCTGAAATATGAATAGCAAATAATAAATTAAACCCCACGGAGAAATTAGAAATGGATATAACAAAATTACGAAATATAGCAATAATAGCACACGTTGACCATGGTAAAACATCAATGGTAGATTGTATGCTTAAACAAAGCGGAGTATTCAGAGAAAATCAACAGGTACAAGCATGTGTACTTGATTCAAACGACCTTGAAAGAGAAAGAGGAATAACAATTTTATCAAAAAATATCTCTGTTGACTACAAAGGATACCACATTAACGTAGTAGACACTCCGGGTCACGCAGACTTTGGCGGAGAAGTTGAACGTGTATTAGGTATGGTTGACGGAGCATTGCTTATTGTTGATGCCGCTGAGGGCCCTATGCCTCAAACAAGATTTGTTTTGTCAAAAGCTCTTGAATTAGGTCTAAGAATTATCGTTGTAATAAACAAAATTGATAAACCCGCTGCAGAACCTGATTTAGCGTTGGATAAAGTTTTCGATTTATTTACGGAATTGACGGATAATGATGATTTGATAGATTTTCCTGTAATTTACGCAAGCTCATTGCAAGGATTTGCGAAAAAAGAACTCGAAGATGAAAGTGATAATATTGCACCTTTAATGGATTGTATTATCGAAAACATCAAACACCCTGAGGGAGATGCTGAAGCTAATCTTCAATTCCATGTTACAACCCTTGACTACAATGATTATGTAGGAAGAATTGCAATAGGAAGAATTAAAAACGGACATTTAAAATCTCAAGAAACGCTTTCTTTAATAAAAGCTGACGGCTCAATACAAAAATGCAAAATTACAAAATTATTCGGATTCCACGATTTAGGACGTGTTGAAATAGAAGAGGCCTCAGCAGGCGATATTGTTGGTATTGCAGGATTTAGCGAAGTTCAAATAGGCGAAACTATATCTTCGCTTGATAATCCCGAAGCTCTACCTTTAATTCACATAGATGAACCTACATTGCAAATGAATTTTTCCGTAAATGACAGTCCTTATGCAGGACAGGAAGGTAAATTTGTAACATCAAGACAATTAAGAAAAAGACTGTATGATGAATTAGAAAAAAACGTAAGTTTAAGAGTAGAAGACACCGACAATACTGATAGATTTGTAGTTTCAGGCAGAGGCGAACTTCATTTAAGTATCTTGATAGAAACAATGCGTCGTGAGGGCTTTGAATTCCAAGTTTCAAAACCTGAAGTAATATACAAAACAATAGACGGAGAACAAATGGAGCCTTATGAAAACTTATTCCTTGATGTACCTGACGAATGTACGGGAACATGTATAGAACGTTTAGCAGGAAGAAAAGCCAGAATGATTGACATGCAATCTACAGGAACTCGTTCAAAATTGGAATTTGTTGTTCCGGCAAGAGGTTTAATCGGATTTAAAGGTGAATTTATTCGACTAACCAGAGGCGAAGGTATTATGTATCATACATTTAACAAATACGATACTCTTGCAGGCGATATACCAAGACAAAGAATGGGTTCATTGATAGCTTTTGAACAAGGAGAGGCCGTGCCTTATGCTTTGGCTCAATTTGAAGACAGAGGAACTTTCTTTATCACACCTAAGACCAAAGTTTACAAAGGAATGATAGTTGGAGAAGGCAACAGAGCTCAGGATGTCGCTGTTAATGTTTGTAAAACTAAAAAATTGACTAATATGAGAACTTCAACAGCTGATGTTATGGTAACTCTAAAAGCTCCTAAAATTCTTTCTCTCGAAGAAGCTATTGACTATATTGCAGATGACGAATTGTGCGAAATAACCCCTGAAAGCGTTAGAATGAGAAAAGCCGATTTAACCAGAACGAGATTTAACTAGGATAAAAATGACAAAAACAGTCAGAATATGTCATTATAAAAAATTAAAAATAAAACTCAATGGAGATGTTTATCCTTGTTGTACATCTTATCCTCATACAAAATTGGGAAATATTTTTGATGAAAATATTTATCAAAAAATAGAAAACGCTAATATTATATGCGAATGTCCTAT
The DNA here is from genome assembly GCA_017478515.1 of bacterium. GTDB lineage: Bacteria > Cyanobacteriota > Vampirovibrionia > Gastranaerophilales > Gastranaerophilaceae > UBA791. The sequence goes on along the minus strand of JAFVDH010000018.1, from coordinate 14,638 downwards.
GTTTAAATCGGTTGAAAGAACGCCCGAAGATAAAATTGATTTAGATTACATTCATTATGAAACTTCTAACATCTGTCAGGCTTCATGTGTCTGCTGCCCGCAATGCAAAGATAAAATGCAAAATGAAGAACAACATTTAGAAAAAATAAGGGAAATAATTGAACATTACAAACCTAAAAATATTATTGCTATCGGCGGAGAAATTTTAGTTCAGGAAAAAGCGTTTAATGATTTGTTTGAATTAAAGAAAAAATATCCTGAAATGAAAATTTCTACAATAACAAACTTGTGCGTAGGAAAAGAAAGACTTAAAAAAGCAGAAGAAATTTTTGATAAAATGACTGTTTCAATGCTTGGATTTACAGAGCTAACTTACAAAAACGAAATGGGTCTGGATTTCAGTAAAACAATGGATAATTTCAACGAACTTTATGAAAATAAAAAAGTGAAATTATCTCCAAAATATCTCGCAATGCCTACAAACTTGTTTGAAATAATACCGTTTTTTAATTGGGCAATTAATTTAGATGTTAAAAAAATCTATCTGCACTGCATTCACGAATTTGAACAAGTTGCAAATTTAAAAAATCCATATTGGACAAAAACCTTTGCAAAAGTTGAAAAGCAATTAAAATCAATTTTAGAGAATAATAAAGAATTACTTATTTCAAAAAACAGACATTTCATTTCAATTCACACAATTTTAGCTGAAAAAACAAACATTAATCAACAATACATAGACGATGCAGGATTAACAAATATTATTCGTATAACTGTTTAATATTTGCGTTTTAAGATTTAATATGCAATAATTTAGAAAGATTGGGAGGGATTTATGAGTATTGAAGTAAAACCATTAAATGCTATTGTTTATAATCAAGAAAAAGTAAAAATGACAGATGTAATAGCACCGCCATATGACGTTATATCAGATGATTACAGAGATGAGTTAGAAAAAAGAAGTGCATATAACGTTGTAAAATTAATTTTGGCAAATAATAACACCGATATTAATGATGAAAATAACAGATATAACGAAGCTTATAAAAACTACCAAAAATGGCTTGAAGATGGCATTTTGGTAAAAACTGACAAACCTTGCATTCTATACGTAATACAAAATTACGAAAAAAACGGCAAAAAAATCACAAGAAAAGGATTTATCGCAAGAAACAGAATAGAAGACTTTGCAAATAAAAACATTCTTCCGCACGAATACACAATGGGCGGGCCAAAAGAAGACAGATTGAATTTAACAAAAAAATGCAAAGCAAACTTTTCACAAGTATTTTTGGTATATTCAGACCCGGAAAAACAAATTGAAAATGCAATCGATTATACTCAAACTCCATTTATAGATGTAACAGATGATTTAGGAGTTCAAAATATTGTATATAAAATTGACGACGAAAAAACAATTGAATTAATAGAAAAAGTATTGAGCGACAAAACCTGCTTAATCGCAGACGGACACCACAGATACGAAACAGCTATGAATTACAGAAATTATATTAATTCATCTGATAATAACGATGCGACAAATTACGTTATGAGCTATTTTACAAATATGGAAGACGATTTGCTAATTTTCCCTACACACAGAATTTTGACAAAATGGGTAGAACCTTATGTGTTAATTGAAAAAGTAAAAAAATATTTTGATGTGGAAGATTACACATTTGACGGAACAAACAAAAACGAAGTTAAAGCAAAATTCTTACAAGCAATAGAAGATGAATCTAAAAAACAAATCTCTATGGGACTGTATATGAAAAATGTTAATAAATTCTATCTTCTAAAATTAAGAGAAAATGTAGATGAAATATTAAACGAATACGAAGTACCTGAAGTATTAAAAACACTTGATTTAATCGTATTACACAAAGTAATAATTTCAAAAGAACTTGGGTATACACAAGAAGAGCAAATGGCACAAGATGGAATTTTGTACATAAAACAAGAATCAGAAGCCTTTGACATGATAGATTTAGGAAAAGCAGAAGCATCATTTATAATGGCATATCCAAAAATTCAGGATATAAAAAGAATTTCTGAAGCCGGAGAAAGAATGCCTCAAAAATCAACATATTTCTATCCTAAGCTATTATCAGGAATAGTGATAAATCCGCTTGATTAAAATATAAACACGATTTATTTATGCACCCCGTTTCTTTGCGAGCAAAGAAACGGGGTGCGAATAAACTTCTATTTAACTTTATAATAAAAGGCGGCGGAGCAAAAGCTCCGCCGCCTTTTATTTATGATTTGTGATATTTATTATTAATTATAATTCATCAATTTGCACAAAGCTGCAACCACATCAGGGTCCCACTTAATACCAACTTCTGATTTAATAATTTCAAGGGCTTTAGATTTGTCCATTGCTTCTCTAAACGGTCTATCAGATGTCAAAGCCGAAAAAGCATCCGCAACAGCGATAATACGAGAACCGAAAGGAATAGACATTCCTTTTAATCCCTCAGGTTCGCCCTGTCCGTCCCAGCGTTCTTTGTGATAATGAATATATGGCACTACTTCTGACAAGAAGTTAATATTCATAAGCAAATTAACACCAACATTCGGAGAATTTTGTAATTTTTCCCATTCTTCTTTTGATAATTTACCGTTTCTGCTGAACAATTCCGCAGGAAGAGTAATTTTACCTATATTTTGAAGAAGTCCAGCATAGTATATTAAATCACTTGTTTTTTCATTTAATCCGATTTGTTTACACAAAGCTTTAGATAAATCAGCAGTGTTTTGAGAATGGTCAACTTTGTATTGACCTTTAATATCAACAGCTCTTGCAAGTTGAGTAACAAATATTTGCTGTTCATCACCTAAATCACCTATCAAAGCTGTTAATTCAGCTCTCATATGCTGTAATTCACTAGCCTCAGCATTTTCGTCTGCCAAAAGTTCTTGTGATTCTTCCAATATTTTTTGTAATGACATAGATGTAGCAAACAATCTTGCTATCGAGTGAACTAAATCTAAATATTCATTTTTAAACGCTTCATCCTTATAACTTTGAATTACAACAACGCCAACTTTATAAGCGTTATTATTCATAGGAATTGCCGTATATAATTTAACTTTTTCTTCATCCAATTCTTTTACAGGCTTAAATAATGGATTTTCCGCCAAATTTTTAGCCTCAATGATAACTCTTTCATTATAAGCCTTTTGAACAATAGAGTCCTCATCAAGATTATAGCCTATATTATACTTGTAAGCATCATCTTCAAAGTTAACAGAAGAGCCGACAAGAACCAAATCTTTGTCATTGTCGTTTATACCCATGGCAAATTCATTTGACAAATAAACATGACATGCATCAACATCAAGCATTTGAGAAATAGTTTTTGCAATAGAATTGTAGATAATATAATCTTCTTGAGAATTAAACCCTAAAACACAAAGAGTTCTGTCAAGAGAATATATATCAACTAATTCTTTAAGCTGGTTTTTCAAATTTAAAACTTTATCACTAGAGCCCTTTGCAATTTTTTTTGCTAAGTCATCAGAAATAAGATGTTCAGAAATAAAATCGCCTAAATTAAGAGCAAAAATTTCTTCCAATGGGTCAGAATCCATAAGTTCAAAACTTCTGCCAAATAAAGATGCACCACCATTTGCAGCTTCTTTTTCTTCCATATAATTTTCCTCGTATCTCTTATATTATACATGATATATATCGGCATAAAATTTATAAACTTTGATAAAATTTACAAAATTAATAAAAATCGGCAAAAATATCCTCCAAACAGATGAGATTTTAGACTTCCAATATTATTGATACTTTATAAATTTATAAAAACAATAATTTTTATTCACCATATCAACGCAATTATAAACGTTAATAGAATATTTTGAATTTAAAGTATTCAAAATATTTTTATCAATCGGGACATTTGAATATACTTCATTTGAAGAAGTTATATAAAAAAGTTGTTCCAAATCTTTTTCATCTTTTATATAAAAATCTAAATAACAATTTTTTACATATAAAATTTTACTAACTTTATTTTGATTAACAATTTTATATCCAAAGTTTTCGCCTGTACAATAATCAACAAGTTTGTACTTATTATATGGATATAGTATGTATGCAGCAAAGAAATTGTTAGAAAATACTAAATATTTATTTTTTAATGCACTATCATTTAAAATTATTTTTGCTAATTTTAAATCTTTACCATAAGTTATAATTTTTAAAATCGGAGATGACTTTATCAAATAAGGAATAAACCAGTTTAAAAAGATTATAAAAGAAAAAACAGAGATAGAAAAAATTTTTAAAACGGAATTAAATTTAAAATTTTTATAACAATCAAAGTTTAACCAAATACTAATTATCAAATATATTAAATAAAAACAATGATTCCAATAATGTCCATAATATCTAAACAAAAAACAGTATGTCATAAAGCCTGATGTGAACAAAATAAAAAATAAAGATTTTATACAATTTTTTATATTTAACAACATTGGCAAAATACAACTAATACCCAAAAGAATACCTAAAAAACAAAAAGCTATAATAGAGTTTAATTCAAAATCTATACCTTTATAATCAGAAATAGCAGAATCATCAACACCAACAATTTGTATTAAAACCAATATAACACCTATTAATAATACTAATAAACTTATAAACAATTCTTTTTTATAAGGTTTTGATTTTATAAAATCATACAAAAATAAAATTCCGAACGCAGTAGCACCAATCATAGCCATAAGACTTGTATTTGCACATAAAACAAGAATTATGGAATATAAAACCGGATGTTTAAGTTTGTTTTCAAACATTGCCGTAAGCAAAAACAACAACATTATGCCTATAGAATAACATCTTGCATATACAGAATACAAGAATAAAAACGGATATGAAAATATTATCAAAACTTTTATAAAATTATTAAACGGTGCTTTTTTCCATAGGATAATAAGTGCTGAGAAACAAAATATCCAATTCAAAAACTGCATTGAATACGGATACCACAAATGTAATTTTGCAAAAGGCATCAGCAGCAAATACCAGATAAATGTATGCCCTTCAACTTTCATTAAATCAAAAATTTGTACCAAATTAAGCTCCTGTGCAATTGTCCATGCATGAGCTTCATCAAACCATGGTATATGATTTAAAATTCGAAAAACAGTTATTAAACTCCATAAAATAATTGTATATCTGAACATTTTATAACATGAATACGTTTCTAACAGAAACATGTTACATGATTAAAATAGAAATAAAAGCAATAATAATATAACATTAAGTAATGTTACTAATAGACTATGGAATAAAAATAGAAACTAAATCATAATGGTATCATGCAAGTAAATCAATCAGTTAAGAAAAAGCTACAAAAACACCTTGGAGTAAATATAAAATACCATAGAACTCGATTGAACATTACACAAGAAAATCTGAGTTTTGATATAGGAGTAGACCGTTCATATATTACAGCAATTGAAAATGGAGATAAAAGCCCATCTTTATATTGCTTATATTTACTTGCAAAAAAATTTAAAATACAATTAAGAGATTTATTAGATATAAATATATAACATAAAAATATATATAAAAGACATATAATAAATCTTAAACAATAGAGCGTCGATATCTGTCGACACGAGTTTCGGAAAGGATGTTTTTCAATTTCATAATTGCTTGTGCATGAAGTTGAGAAACACGAGATTCAGAAACATCAATAGCCGCACCGATTTCTTTCAAAGTCATGTTTTCATGGTAGTAAAGAACCATAATCATTCTTTCACGTTCAGGTAAACGTCTGAGTGCACGCTCAAGTTCTTTTTTAACATCTTTTTCTTCCATTTCTTCGTGAGGAGTCAAAGAGCGTGTATCTTCAATAGTATCAATAATTTCCATACTATCATCAGAAGAACCTCTTTTGTCATAAATTGAACTTACAGAAGTGTCTTCTGATAAGATTTGGTCAACTTTTTCTTTTTCGATACCCAACAGTTCCCCGACTTCAGAACTTGTTGCCGTACGACCTAATTTTTTGCGTAAATCTTCTTGTGCTTGTTTTACATCTTTAATTTTCTTTCTAGCACTTCTTGGCAAGAAGTCTTGAGAACGAATTTTATCAATAATATTACCTCTAATACGCATTAGAGCATAAGTTTCAAATCTTGCACCTTTGTCGGGAGTATATTTTTCTACCGCATCAATTAATCCCTCAACCCCGTAACTTGAGATATCTTCTTCCGAAAATGTAACAGGTAACGACACTTTTACACGATTTACAACGTATTTTGTCAAATAAATATATTGCACAATAAGAGTATCTCTGATTTTTTTGTTAGATTTGTCATCAAAATATTGATACCATAATTTTTCTAACTCTTCGTCAGGCAATTTTTTTATATTATTATAACTGTTATAAATTCCCTCTGTCATCCCTTTATCCCAAATATGGTAGAAGTTATATAACATTATTCTATTAAAAATAACAAAAACTTCATCATTTATATGTATGATTTAAAAATATTGTTTCAAAATTATACAGTAAGAAAAACCAACAGATGTTTTGAAAAAAAATAAGGCTTCCCTGCCTTTGCACAGCATCCTTGCGTAATCGCAATAGTCGAACGTATTATACACAATTACTGTATCAGAGAGTAATCAAAATCTTCTATATTAAGACCTGCCGGAGGGCCAAAATTATTTCCGAGCAAGCTTAACAAAGTTGTTTCCGAATTTGAGGTTTTATCCTCTTTTTCTGAAATTTCAGGCGTTTTAATTAAATCATTAATATTTTGCTCAAACTGCTCATTAACATCATCAAAAACTTTTTCAAAATCATCAATCTGTTCAGCCTGTGATTTAGAATTTAAAGCGGAAAGCTGATTTAGTGTTGAATTGCTAATCGACGGATTTATAAACAAATCCATAGAGCTGTCAATTTCAGACATAGTGTATTAAAAACCTCATTGCTATTTACATTTACATGTTTATCAAGATTATAAAAATTGCACATCATACAGTTAAAGTATCTTTTAAAACTTGATAAAAAAATAATATTTAAGTACAATAAAAATAATAGAAAAGGAAGTAAAAAATGCCGTTTGAATTTGAAAAACAGTCTATTGAAGAAGTCATTCTAATAACACCAAAAGTATTTGGTGATAATAGGGGATTTTTTATGGAAACATATAAAAAGACTGATTTTGAGCAAAACGGAATAATCGGAGAATTCAATCAAGACAATCACTCCAAATCAGCAAAAGGAGTATTAAGAGGTCTTCATTATCAAGAACAACCATATGCACAAGCAAAAATTGTAAGATGCATAAAGGGCAGAATTTATGACGTGGCAGTAGATATAAGAAAGAATTCAAAAACATTCGGAAAATATGTAAAAGTTGAATTATCGGAAGAAAACAAAAAAATGCTTTATATTCCGAAAGAGTTTGCACATGGTTTTGTAGCCCTAAGCGAAGAAGTAGAAATAGCGTATAAAACCCAAGGCGAATACTGTCCGCAAGCCGACAGAGGAATTTTGTGGAACGATAAAGACATAGGTATAGATTGGGAAATAGACTTTGAACCGATATTATCGGAAAAGGACAAAAATCACCCTAAATTAAGTGAAATATAAGGAGTAATTAATGAAACTATTAGTAACCGGCGGAGCAGGATTTATAGGAAGTTGTTTTGTAAGACATATTTTAAACACATATAAAGATTATAAAGTAATAAATCTGGACGCACTCACATATTGCGGGAATTTAGAGAATTTAAACGACGTAAAAGATAATGAGAATTACACATTTGTACACGGAAACATCTGCGACCGAAACCTTGTAAGAGATATAATAAAAGAGGTAGACGGAGTAGTAAATTTTGCGGCAGAATCACATGTAGATAATTCTATAAAACATCCTGAAATCTTTGTAGAAACTAATGTTCAAGGTACACTAAACTTACTTCAAGCCTGCAAAGAACTTGGAATAGAAAGATATTTACAAGTCGGAACAGACGAAGTATACGGTTCACTTGGAAAGACAGGCTATTTCTATGAAACAACGCCAATTCAGCCGAATTCGCCATATTCTGCATCAAAAGCAAGTGCAGATTTACTTGTAAGAGCATATTACGAAACCTATAAACTTCCTGTATTAAACACAAGATGTTCAAATAATTACGGGCCGTACCAGTATCCTGAAAAATTAATTCCGTTCTTTATTTCACAACTGTTAAAAGGTGAAAAAGTACCTGTATACGGAGACGGATTAAACGTAAGAGACTGGTTATACGTATATGACCACTGCAAAGCTATTGATGTAGTTTTACATAACGGAAAAGTCGGTGAAGTTTATAATATAGGCGGACATAACGAAAAAACAAATATGGAAATAACAAGACTTATTCTGGAGGCAATGGGCAAAGACGAATCTTCAATAAAATATGTAGAAGACAGATTAGGCCATGACCGCCGTTATGCAATTGCTAATGATAAAATTCAGTCTGAACTTGGCTGGAAACCATCCGTAACCTTTGAAGAGGGTATAAAAATGACAATCGACTGGTATTTGAACAATCAAGACTGGATAAAATCAATAGAAGAAAAGAAAGCAAACTTTGAAAATAAGAAAGAGAGTCTTGTTTAATGAAAATTCTTGTAACAGGTGCAAAAGGAATGCTTGGACAAGACTTATGTCCCGTGCTTGAAGACGAAGATTACGAAGTAATAGAGACTTCAATAGAAAATCTTGATATAACGGATATAAATCAGGTTGAAGAAAGATTATCGGAAGAAAAACCAGATATAATAATTCATTGTGCAAGTTACACAAACGTTGATTTAGCAGAGACAGAAAAAAATTTAGCTGAAAAAATAAATGTGAAAGGAACAGAAAACCTCGCCAAATTTTCTGCAAAAAACGATATAACTTTAATTTATATTTCAACAGATTATATATTTGACGGAGAGAAATCAGAACCTTATACCGAAAAAGATATTCCAAATCCGCTGAATTATTACGGAAAGACGAAATTTGAGGGCGAACTTTCCGTACAAGAATACTGTAAAAAATATTATATAGTAAGAACAAGCTGGTTATACGGACATCACGGCAAAAATTTTGTTGAAACAATGATATCGCTTGCAAAAAATCCCGAAGTAAAAGTTGTAAATGACCAGATAGGATGTCCGACATGGACAATGGACTTGTGCGAGGGAATTTTAAATTTGCTTGAAGAAGAACCTCCATACGGAATTTATCAGATTTGCGGAAGCGGATATACTTCGTGGTATGAATTTGCAAAAGAAATCTATAAACAAATGGATTTAAAAGTAAATTTAAAACCATGTAAAACGGAAGAATTTCCAAGACCTGCCAAAAGGCCTCATTTTTCAGCAATGGAAAACAACGGCATCTGCCGTAATTGGAAACTGGCGTTAAAGGATTATTTAAAATTAAGGGCAGAATTTTAAACTTACTTTAAAAATTTTCATATTTGTAGTAAAATTTACCTATGTTTTTCGAAAAATATAAATCACATTACAGCTTAAACTTTTTTGCAATCTGCGGATGGATAAATTTAATCGGATTTACAACATCAGTCCTATGGCAGTTTCTTATGGAATTGTTTGAAAAAAATCAATCCTCTGATGCAATTATAACAGCAATATTCAGTTTAAACTGGTTTTTTGTATTCTATGCGACAGTAACATTTTTTGTTTTTATGCTGGAAAATTTTTATGAAATAAAAATCACAAATACAAAATTTTTAAATAATGTTATAACAGATATTTTAAGGATAATAGGAACGATATTGGCGCTAATACCATTTATCTTTTTATTTACAGCATTTTTATTCTTAAAATTTTAAAACAACAAAGGGGTTTGAAATATGAAAGGAATAATATTAGCAGGCGGAGCGGGAACAAGATTATACCCAAGCACAATGGTTGTATCAAAACAGCTTTTACCGATATACGACAAGCCCATGATATATCATCCGATATCAGTTTTAATGCTTGCGGGAATAAGAGATATCCTAATAATCTCAACACCAAAAGACTTGCCTAATTTCGAAAAATTACTCGGAAACGGCTCGCAATTTGGACTAAGATTTCAATACAAAGAACAACCAAGCCCGGACGGACTTGCTCAGGCATTCATACTGGGAGAAGAATTTATAGGAGATGACAATGTTGCACTAATTTTGGGCGATAATATTTTCTATGGACAAAGATTTTCAGGCACATTAAAATATGTCGTAAAACAAACCCAAATTGTCGGAGGAGCAACCGTTTTTGCCTATCATGTTAAAGACCCTCAACGATTTGGTGTTGCAGAATTTGATGAAACAGGAAAAGTTTTATCAATAGAAGAAAAACCTCAAAACCCTAAATCTAATTACGCCGTAACAGGATTGTATTTTTACGATAATAAAGTAGTAGAATATGCAAAAAACCTAAAACCGTCTGCAAGAGGCGAGCTTGAAATAACAGATTTAAATAAAATATACTTGGAACAGGGAAAATTAAATTGCGAAGTTTTATCAAGAGGATTTGCCTGGTTAGACACAGGTACACACGCTTCTTTGTTGCAAGCAGGGCAATATATTCAGACAATAGAAGAAAATCAGGGAATAAAAATTGCCTGCCTTGAAGAAATTGCATACAGAATGAAATTTGTATCTAAAGAACACTTGAGACAGCAAGTTGAACAATATAAAAATAATGAATACTATGATTATATAAAAAGACTTATAAATGATTAGTTAAAGGATTTTTATTAATGAAGAAGATACTAATAACAGGCGGTGCAGGATTTATAGGAAGTCATTTATGCGAAAAGCTTTTAAATGATGGAAATAATGTAATTTGTCTGGACAATTTTTATACAGGCTCAAAGGATAACATAAAACATTTTATGGAAAATAGCCGATTTAAACTTTTAAATCAAGATATAACAAAAGAATATTTCACGGAAGTCAACGAAATATATAACCTGGCTTGTCCTGCAAGTCCTGCGGCATATCAAGCAAACCCTATAAAGACAACAAAAACTTGTGTGCAGGGAACAATGAATATGCTTGAACTGGCAAAAAAAAATAATGCAAAAATATTACAAGCATCAACAAGCGAAGTATACGGAAATCCGCAAATTCACCCTCAAGAAGAAACCTATTTCGGAAACGTAAACCCAATAGGAATAAGAAGCTGCTACGATGAGGGAAAACGTTGTGCAGAAACGCTAATGGCGGACTATCACAGATTTTATAATACAGATATAAGAATAATAAGAATTTTCAATACCTATGGGCCAAATATGGACATAAACGATGGAAGAGTTGTTTCAAATTTTATAGTACAAGCACTTCAAAACAAAGATATAACAATATACGGAGACGGTTCTCAAACTCGCTCATTCTGCTACATCTCAGACTTAATTGACGGAATGGTGAAAATGATGAACAACGACAAGAATTTTGTAGGGCCGGTAAATTTAGGCAACCCCAGTGAACGAACAATATTGGAATTTGCGGAATTAATAATAGAATTAACAAATTCAAAATCAAAAATTGTTCACAAACCTCTGCCCGAAGATGACCCAGTAAAAAGAAAACCTGATATAACTCTTGCAAAAGAAAAACTTAATTGGAATCCGAAAGTCGATATAAATGACGGTTTGACAAAAACAATTGAATACTTTGACAAAAAGTTAAAGGAGATTGCATAATGAGAATTTGCGTCATAGGAACTGGCTATGTAGGATTGGTTGTCGGAACATGTTTGTCCGAAATGGGAAATGACGTTATCTGCGTAGATAATAATCCTGAAAAAATAGAACATTTAAAACAAGGGATTATACCGATATATGAACCCGGATTAGAAGAAATAATAAAATCTAATGTAGCAGAAAACCGATTAATATTTACAACCGACATAAAATATGCGATAGAACATTCCTTAATCTGCTATATAGCCGTAGGAACGCCACAAAATGATGACGGTTCGGCAGATTTAAGCTGCGTAAAAAAAGCTGCAGAAGATATAGGAAAATACATTAATGAATACAAAGTAATAGTTGATAAATCAACTGTTCCCGTAGGAACAGCCGAAAAAATAACGGAATTAATCAAATCAAAAACAACACAACAATTTGACGTAATATCAAATCCTGAATTCTTAAAACAAGGTGCTGCGGTAGATGATTTTCTAAAACCTGACAGAATAATAATTGGTTCAAACTCTGAAAAAGCCTTGGAAATTATGCAAGAATTATACGCACCATTTTTAAGAACAGGAAATCCTATAATAACAATGGATGTAAAATCAGCAGAAATGACAAAGTACGCATCAAACTCATTTTTAGCCCTAAAAGTATCCTTTGCAAATGAAATAGCAAATATATGCGAAAAAGTAGGAGCTGATGCAGAAATGGTGCGTAAAGGAATGTGTGCAGATAAAAGAATAGGCTCACAATTCTTATTTGCAGGACTTGGTTATGGCGGAAGCTGTTTTCCAAAGGATGTACAAGCCCTAATAAAAACAGCAAAAGATAACAACTGCAACTACGAAATTTTACAGGCCGCCGACAAAGTAAATAAACATCAAAGACAAATATTTGTTAATAAAATTAAAAATAAATACGGAAATGACTTAACAGATAAAATTTTTGCCGTTTGGGGACTATCTTTTAAGCCTAAAACAAACGATATGAGAGAAGCTCCCTCAATTACAATTATAAATGAACTACTAAAACTTAAAGCAAAAATTCAATGTTATGACCCAAAAGCAATGGGTAATGCTAAAGAGATTTTTAATGACAAAATAAAATATGCCCAAAATGCATATGAAGCATTAGAAAATGCAGAAGCGTTGTTACTACTTACAGAATGGAACGAATTCAGACGTCCGGACTTTGATAAAATAAAATCACTACTAAAAAAACCAATAATATTTGACGGAAGAAACCAGTACAATCAGGAAAAACTTATTGAACAAGGATTTGAATACTATTCAATAGGGAAAAACCCTAAAAAACAGGAGCATAAAAAATAATGAAAGGAATAATACTTGCAGGCGGAGCAGGAACAAGATTATTTCCCGCATCCCTGCCAATATCAAAAATTTTGCTTACAATATACAACAAACCAATGATTTACTACCCGCTTTCAACATTTCTGAGAGCAGGGATAAAAGATATTCTTATAATCACAAATGAAGCAGATTATGAAAATTTCAGAAAACTACTTGGGGACGGTTCTCAAATAGGAATAAACATAAAATACCGTATTCAGTACGTTCAAAAAGGCATCGCTGACGCATTTTTAATCGGAGAAGACTTTATAGAAAAAGATTCCGTTGCTCTAATACTTGGAGATAACGTATTTTACGGAAAAAACTTCGGCAAAATAATGAAAAAAGCAATATTAAAAAATAACGGAGCAACAGTATTCGGATACGAAGTTCCTGACCCCGAACGGTTTGGAGTAGTGGAATTTGATAAAAATAAAAAAGTAATATCACTTGAAGAAAAACCTAAAAAACCAAAATCAAATTATGCAGTAACAGGGTTGTATTTTTATGATAATAACGTATGCAAATACGCCCAAACTCTGAAACCATCAGATAGAGGAGAATTGGAAATAACAGATTTAAATAAACTTTATCTTGAAAAAGAAAAACTAAATGTGGAACTTTTAGACAAAAACTTTGAATGGCTTGACACAGGAACACATGAATCAATGCTTGAAGCATCAAACTACGTAAATAAAATGGAGAAAAAAGGAGTAACAATAGGCTGTATAGAAGAAATTGCATATAAGGAAGGATTTATTACAGCAAAAGACTTATGGAAAAATCTTGAAAAATACGGCGACAAAAACGAATATTACAATAACATAAGGAAACAATTAGTCGCAAACACATGATATAACTGCAAAACACATGTTACAAAACCGTAGCATGTGTTAAAAAAAAAAGCAATTTTTGGTAAAAAAAAAACTTATATAAAGTGTAAAGTGTGTGAAATATTTTAGCATGTATATTTGTAATTTATATATGTTAGATAAAACATAAAAAGCAAATAATAGGTAGTTAAGTTAAATAAAGGAGTAAAAGGTTATGTTTATAGGTTTTCAAGATTACACAGTAAAGAATGGTTATTATCCAAGAGAAATGGGCGAATCAGTACCACCTAAAAAACCGGAAAGAGAATATCGAGAATACAGACCTCGTGAAATGGGCGAAGACCCTAGAACTATACCATCAAGACAACAACAGCAAGATTACTATGACAGAACTGTGTCAAATTATTCAAGTCCGTCAAGACCAAATTACGAATCAAGACCTCGTGAAATAGGCGAAGACCCTAGAACAGTAACAAATCCAAATAAACCGAAACAAGCTTCTGAAATGACAGAACAAGAAAGAAGAATTGATTTATTTGCATAATAAGCTTTGGACAACAATAATAAAATATAAAAAAAGAAAAGGCCGCCAACATGAACTGAGCCCAATAAACTAGACAAAGAAAAAACTCGGTTCAAGAAGCAAGTAATAAATGACTTCTGTATTCAACAGGAGTCATTTTATTTCTGCTCCATTGATACCTTTCATTGTTGTAATAGTATATGTATTTATCT
>JAFVDH010000017.1 GCA_017478515.1 bacterium | reverse complement strand
TTACACAAATCCTTTAACAGGCAGCAATCACATATATACACGAGAGGAAGTTGGCTCGATGTCATCAGATGAATTTGCCAAACACGAAAAGGAAATCGATGCACAAACAAGAGCTTTTAAAGGCACTATGCCAACTAACGGTGATTTGCAACGAGAAGCAATGACAGGTGGCGGTGTTGTGTATGTAAATTCATATACTCGTTCCGATGGCACAGAGGTAAAAGGTTATTATCGCAGTAGACCTGGTATTTAGTTATATGAATAGGCCGACTTTTACATAGGTCAGACTATTTAATTTAAAAAGGAGATAATATGACAAAATTAGATAAATTAAAACAGGCAGAGCATTTGTATATTTACGAAAAACAGCCGCTCGATATAATTGGGGCAAAACTTAACCTTTCGCGCAGGACTTTATTTTATTGAAAAAAGGAATATGAATGGGATAAAAAGAAGTTTGAAAAAGGTAGAGAACAGGATTTATTTAATCGTGAACTGTTAAACTTTGCACAAAAAATCATGGATAAAATCTCAAACGATATTGATAATAACAAACAAACCCCACAAGCTGAAATGTATTCGCTGATGAACATTTTGAAAAATTTACCGCATGTAAAACAGCAAATTACCGAACCAAAACAAAAGAAAAAATTCAAAAAGGAAGAGTATTTGCCGGAAGATATTGTAAAAATAGTTGAAAGAGATATTTTAGGAATGTAATAGATACTATGTACCATATTTAAAACTATGTGGATTCATCGCAATGACAAGTTGCACAAATTTAAATAAATGAGGAATTTCGTCTGCTTTCCAATTTTTAATATTTTGTTTTATACCTTCATCTATACTTACTGCTGATTTTTTGCATTCTATTACAACCAGCGGGATTCCATTAACAGTTAAAATAATATCAGGACGTCTTTTAGAACAATCCAACTTTTGAACAGAAAATTCTTCTGTAAAAACATAGAAACAAGTCTGTCGAGCTCTTTGATTTCATTTTGTTGAAGATAATTTTTTGCTATTATTACATCCTGCTTACGAACCCTAGAACCACTCCAATTTGTAAGGTTCATATTTGGTTTTGTTGCATCTGCACGATTTACTATTATTTCTGCCGCTGTATTATTTGTAACTGCGTGCAAAAGTTTGTTCTGAACTTCAGCAAAAAAGTCATTTGATGCTTTAAGATCATCTTTATAATCTACGCTTAAAGCAAACAAGTCACGGACTTTTTGATAAAATCTTTTTTCACTTGCACGAATTTCTCTGATTTTTTCAATGAGTTCATCAAAGTAATCCCAACCACCAGGATTCTTTAATCTTTCGGTATTAAGGACAAACCCTTTAATAATATATTCTTTTAAGGTCTGAGTTGCCCATTGTCTAAATTTTGTTGCTTTTGCTGAATTTACTCTATAGCCGACAGAAATAATAGCGTCCAAATTATAATGTTTAATTTCTCTGTTAACGTTTCTGTTTCCTTCTTTTTGAACTACCGAGAAAAATTCGGTAGTTCGATTTTCCTCTAGTTCTCCGGATAAATAAGACAGTCTGTTCTATTCTTTTTAATTACCAGTAAGCAAGCAGGCATAGATGTACCGAAGAATAAGTTTTCAGGAAGTCCGATAATAGCATCCAACAAGTTTTCTTCAATAACTCTTTTTCTTATAATGCCTTGATAATGAATTATTTATATTAGCGGATATATTATCTGAACAGACAAACATAGAAAAATCCGAAAAAACTTTTGAAGAAGAATTTAGAGAGTTTTTAGCAACAAAAACCAATCTGAATGCTGAAAATATTGAACAAACATTATATTTTGTATCAGGTTTAGAAAAATTACAAGAAATTCAAAACATAAAATAATGGTCATTTTAGACAGACTTGTAAAATTAAATTCATGGAAATTGAACAAAATATATCTAAATTATTTGTAAACAAAAAAAAGACAAAAGTCGTTAAAGCCCTTGTCTAATCTGTATAAAAAAAATGAGTCCGGTGGGATTTGAACCCACGACCAAGAGATTAAGAGTCTCCTGCGCTACCGCTGCGCCACGAACCCATTTCGATTTGTTTATTTAAGTTTTCTGTTTCTATTATATACCAAAAATTTATTTTGTGTTAGTTTAAATTTTTAGCAACTTCTGCTATTGTCTTTGGAAAATATTGCTGCAAGTATTGGGCTCTATAGTTTAGTGAATTCACAGTTTTTGGAGTATTTGTTAAGGCATTCGTTTCTGCTATTGTTTCTCCTATAGCTCCTTTTTCTCCCGCAGGATGCGTTTTTTGATTTATAAAGTAATCTATATGCATTCTTTGCGCATTTGGAAATTCTTTTAAAAATGTTTTTAATTCTTCATTATATAGTTTATTTACATTTTTATTTAATGATATTGTATTTACCAAACTTTCCTTATATTTATCGTTGCTTGATGCATCTGTATTCTTAAAATCTACGGCATGGCCTATTTCATGCATTAAAAGATACGCATTATCTCCTGTATTAATTGTTTTTGACGCACCGGTATACATTGAATCCAACGGTTCTTCTATGCTTTGAAGAGTATCAATATTTTCTCTTAATTTTATTAACTCGCCTCCGGGAAGTTGTTTTAGTGTTTTTATAAGAAGTTTACTATCGCCTTTTAGTTCTTTTCCTATTTTAAAACTTGCTTTTCGCTCCTTGTTTTTTAAATCTTGAACTTGAATTTCTTCTGATTTCAAGTCTATTTGATATCGTTCGTCATTTTTTGCCGTTATAAATTTATTTTTATTTATAACTTCAAAAGATTCTGATATATTTAGCAGTGCTTTGCCATTTTTATCAGTGATTTTATAGTCCAAAATCATATTTCCGTCAGGGTCATTTTCGTAAAGATAGTGTGTTTTTGTACCATCAAGAGAAGTCATGTTTTTCTTTACAGAGATTATACCTGTTTTTTTATCTGTTTTTCCTGAACTTATTATTGTAGTATTTCCGTCTTTGTCCTTATGAGTCACATTTAAAACACCTTCTATTTCGGAAGGGTTCATTTCTTCTATTCTTATTATTTCATTATTTTTATTTTTTATTGTTCGTTTTTCACTGATTACAACAGGTCGACCGACGTAATCATCAAGTCTTGCGGTTATTTCACTTGTCGTATTATTTCTGTAATCTGTTGTATATCGTGTTTGGAGTTTTTTATTACTATCATTAAATTCTTTTTCTTCATATAGTAATTTTAAATTTGTATCAAAAGCTTTTGATACAGACGTATTATTGTTATTTTTTGCGGTAACAATTATCTCATGGTTATTATAATTATCTTTTGAGATTATAATTTCGTTTAAGAAAGTACCTTGTTCCTTTTCAGTTTCAACAATTTTATCTGAAAGTTTATTTAAATCAGGTAATTCTTTTTCTTGAGAAATTGATACAATATTTTTCGGAGAAAGCTTAGTTTTTGTAAGAGGTCTTACTTTTTTTAAAGCTTCAGTATCAGCCTTATCGCTAAAATTCATCAAGGCTTTACCGTCATATTTCGGTTCACCCTTTTCGTTTTTGACTTCAGAATAAAATTTTAATTCGTTTAATTTATCAAGCGGCTGAGATGCCATCATATATACAAATTCACCGCTAATTTTAGGGTTATTTGCCAACGAATTTACGGCATTCCATTTTTTCGGTTCTGCCTGCAATTCTGATTTTATTGTTTCAAGATAGTAATTATTTAATTTAGGTTTGTTTTTAGCACCCTTTATTTGACTGAGTTTATATATTGATGAATTTAGGTCAAAATTTTCCGATTTTGAAAAAGTATCTTTTTTTAATGCAGGCGGAGTAACATAATATTGAGCTTGAATATTATTGAGTTTGCCTATTTTTTGTGCACTTTTGAAATTTAAGAATGTTATCGGCTGAATATTCATATTCGATTTAAAAACACTGAATAAAAATTTTGACAGTAAATATTGAATATGTTAATGTTTTTTTACAAAAATCAGATGTTATTTTTTTCTTCGATTATGTAAATCGGTCTTTTTTTAGTTTCTTTATAAATTTTTCCGATATACATACCGATAAGCCCTACAGATAAAAGTTGTATGCTTCCCCAAAAATATAATGAAACCAGTAGAATTACGAGCATTGAAATATTTTTAAACAGCAAAAAGTATAATGTTAATGCGATTGATAAAAATATGCCAAGCAAGCCGAGTAAAATTATAAGCTTAATTGGTGCAGTTGAAAAAGATGTTATTCCCTCAATTGCAATTTTCATCAATTTGTAATAGTTATATTTGCTTTTACCGCCCAGCCTTTTTTGTCGTTTATAGTAAACCTTTGTGCTTTTAAAGCCTAAATCCGTAATTATTCCTCTAAGATAAATATTTCTTTCATTGGTATTTTTTAGAACATCAGTTATTTTTTTTGAGACCAATCTATATTCTGCATGTTGAGAAACCGTATTCATTCCAAGTATTTTATTAAGTTTATAGTAGATATTTGCAAAAACTTTTTGGGACAATTTATCATTATCTCTGTTATTTCTCACACCGTAAACTATTTCATAGCCCTCGTGGTATTTTTCAACCATTTCTTCTACAACGGTAATATCATCCTGTAAATCGGCATCAATACTAATATAAATATCGGCCTCATTTTCGCACAACCCTGCTAATATAGCTTTTTGCTGTCCGAAGTTCCTAGACAATTTTATACCTTTTACATAAAATGTACGGATAAGTTCCCAACTGCTATCAGTGCTTCCGTCATCTATGATAGATATATAGCTGTTTTTTGAAATTTTATTTTTTTCTTTTAATTTATTTAAAATTTCTGTTAATTTTTGATATGCAGTATTAATAATTTTTTCTTCGTTATAACAAGGTAAAATTATTGCTAAAATTGGGCTTTTCATATGGTTATGGTATACTAAAATTTTCATTTGGGCAATATTTTTTTTTATGTTAGATTTAGTCTATGGAAAATATTAAAAAGTTATTACCTGTTGTTTTGATTTTTATTCTTACCTTTTCATTGAGAATTTTTTGGGTATTACAAAAAGATTATTTATTCGTTGATGATACCGTATCTTTTGTTGTTAGTTCTCCATCTTCTGTGCAAGACGGAACGTTGTTTAAAAAATCCTGGGAAATCTTCAATTTTAAACATAATTATGAATATTCCGCAAAGAAGTTAAAATCTTTAATGTTCTACAACGGCGGAACTTTTAATTCTTTAAAACGAGATTTAAAGATGATGTATTTATATGATTATGATTCGGGACATCCAAACTTATTTTATGTTATGTTCAGAATTTGGACTTTTAATCTTAAAGATATATCTGTAAATTCTCTTATTCTTTACGGTTTCACTTTTAATTTGTTAATATTTATAATTTCTTTCTTTGTCATGTTTAAACTTTTACAATTGACGGTCAGAGAAGATAAATTTATTTATACAGGTTTGTTTTTAGCATTTATTTCGTCCTCAGCTGTTTCTAATACCCTTTTATTTAGAGAGTATCAACTTCAAGGGCTGGGTTTTATTATTGTGTCTTATATTTTTTCAAAAATTTACTTATGGATTATTGAAAATAAAAATTTGGATATTCTTTCACGAAAAAACATTATTATTTATTCCGCAGCTTTTTCTTTTTTCTTTTTAACAGGGTATTTCTCTTTAGTTTATGCGTTGTTACTGTTAATTTCATTATTAATAGTTATTATTAAAAATATCGGTTTTAGCAGAAAAATTTTCGGACAGATTTCGAGTATTATTTTGATGTCGATTATTTTCACATTTATTGCCGACATACATTATATTGGCGAAACTCCTGATTATACAGGTTCTTTGTTATATCCGTTTACGTCTTTTGAGTTATTGGAAAAAAATATTTATACGTGTTTTGACGTTTTACAAAAAACTTTGTTTTATTTCATAGTTTTATTATACGGATTATTTCTTGCTGTTTTTGTCAAATCTAAACCTGCTAAGAATAATTTGATTTTATTATTATCAAGTCTTGCTTTGGTCTGGAGTATTATTGCTTTACTGTTCGCTCCATATTTTGACATAAGATATTTTCTGCCTGCTGTTCCTGTTTTGAGTTTAATAATTCTATATTTTATTATGAAATTTGATTTTAAATATGCCGTTATACTCTGTTTTATATATCTTTCGGGAATAATTTTCCCTAACGTAAAATTCAACAATTTCGACACTATAAGACCTTTTTTGTTTTACGTGCATGACCATAATAATTTTGTTTTTAAAAATCCGTTAAACATTCCGCTTGTTTTTAGAGATTATCAGCATACAATTTCCTCTTTTGTTATTTATTCCAATGATAATCAGAAAATAACATTTGTTGATGAAATTCCGAATAAACATTTTAAATACAACGAGTATATATTATTTTTCAAAAAAGATAATATTGAAAAATATCAGGAAAGTATTCGCAAATTAAATATTGTATCAAGAGGATGTACAAAATTTAATGACTGCTATGTTATAGTTAAAAATAATTAGAGGTTCAGTTTGGATAAGTTAAAAAAGTATTTACCGATAATAGTTGTTTTTATTCTTACATTTTCAATCAGAATTTTTTGGATTTGTCAAAAGGATTATGTATTTGTTGATGAACCTGTAAGCTTTTCTATAATTTCGCCAAACACAATTCATAACGGAGGTAATCTTAAAACATTTGATTGTACAAAATTCAATTTTAAAAACAATTACAAATATTCAACAGAAGAAGTTAAACAGCTTTTATACAATAATGGAGGAAATTTCAAATCTCTTGCAGCGGATTTAAAATCATTATATTTAAATCATTATGACGGAGGACATTCAAATTTATATTATATACTTTTAAGAATTTGGTCTTTTAAGTTAGACAATGTCGGGATAAATACTATAATCCTTTATGGCTGTACGTTTAATTTGCTTTTATTTGCAATTTCATTTTTTATAATGTACAAGTTATTGCAGATAATTATCGGGAATAAAAAATATATTACGTATGCTTTATTTTTGGCTTTTATAAGCACGTTGTCCGTTTCATCAACACTGTTTGCAAGAGATTATCAGCTGCAAACCCTTGGAATGCTATTGGTTACTTATATTTTTTGCAAAATATATCTGTGGATTTATGAAAATAAAAATTTAGACATTTTAAATAAGAAAAGTATTTTCTTTTATGCTTTTGTCTTTGCTTTTTATTTGCTTACAGGTTATTATTCAATAATTTACGCCTTTATTCTTTTTGTTATCCTAAGTTTTACAATCCTAAAAAATATAAAATTAGACCGTTTTGATATTCTTAAACTATGCTCTGTTTTGATTTTATCTTTAATTTTTATCCTTATTGCAGATAAGAATTATTTCAATATGTCGCAGGAATTTGTAAAGGCATCAAATGATACCTTTTTATCTTTTAAAATTTTTGAAAGAGAGTTATTTACAGCTTTTGATATGATGCAAAAGACAATTTTTTATCCTGTATTAATTTTATACTGCCTGACATTATTTACGATTTCGAAACCTGAAAACAAACAATATAATTTTCTTTTACTTATTTTTTCAATGGCATTTATCTGGAGCTTAACAGTTCTGCTAATTACGCCATTCAATGATATAAGATATTTTATGCCTGCAGCACCGTTATTAAGTTTAGGGTTTATTTATTTTCTTCAAAGATTTAATTTTAAACACACATTAATTTTTTGTATGATATCAGCTTTGTTCATAATAATTCCGAATGTAAGATTTAACAATTTTGATACGGTAAGACCTTTTCTATTTTATGTGCATGACCGTGACAATTTTACATTTAACAATAAATCACAGATTCCGGTAGTATTTCAAGATTATAAACTTACAATGCAATCAATAATTTTAAATACACCGAATAGCCAGCAAATAATGTTTGTAGATAAAATACCTGACAGAGATTTTTCTTACAAAACATATATTTTATTCTTTTTTAAAGACAATATAGAAAAGTATTCTTCTCAAATATACAAAAATAATGTTATAAACTTTAATTGCACAAGATTTAATGATTGTTTTGCCGTAATTAATAATCAATAAATAATAAGAAATTATTTATTTTTATTATTTTTACTTTGTTGTTTTTGTAATTTTTTATAGCGTTTAGTAATAGTATCAGGATCATATTGATATTTATGACCTTCAGTATATCCCTTTACAATAGCTTTAGCAAAACGTTTTTTTGTATTCCAGTAAGATGTATGAGCAGCAGCAAAAGTTCTTCCGCTTGATTCTCGTGAGTAATCATAAATAAAGCCTTCTTCATTATCAAATTCTAAATTTGCAAAAGATTTTACATCCGCATTTGTACGATTTACTCCGTTAGGAAAGCCTAAAGGATCATCCGCATAATTTGCCGTTAAAATAAAGAAGTCATGCTCTACCAAATATTTATACATTAATCTATAAAACATTGCTGTATCAAGATTTTTATCTGCCATATCAGAATAAAATAACGGTATTGGACTTGCGTAATTTATAATTCCAATTACAGAATTTTCAGGGACACAATAAATATCTGTAAAATCATCCATTTCTTTGTATGCACTTATAAATTCTGATTTATTATTGTTTATTTTTAAATGACCTAATGGATCAGCCATAGTCATATTAGAGCCTATAAAAGCCATTAAACAAGTATTTTTTCTTGGATTTTCTTTCATTAATATTTTTAAATCTTCATCTATATCTTTATCTTTAAACCAATTTTCAATATTTATGTAAGGGGCTTTGCTATATATGTATTCCATAGTTATAAATGAACCGGCAGAATAACCCAACAGCACAACCTTTTTCCCCTGTTTTAAATCTGCTTTTATTTGTGCATCCAATTCTTGAAGTATTGGAACCATGTTATGCGTTTTTTGCACCCATATTGCATCATGCATTATATTGGCTATTGTGTTTCTTACAAAAAATGCAACCCACGGGCTTATTGAACGTAATAAATTTGCTTTTTCTCTCATAAACATCAAATCGGCTTGACTTTTATATCCCCAAAAATAATTTGAAGGTTCCGGTTCTATTTCATATTCGCCGTTATTTAACAAATACTTATAAGTATATTCGTTTTTTTCAATTTGAGCTTTTAATACCGGATGAAATTTCTTAATCCCTTTTAAAAACCATTGATGCATTTTTTCGTTGTTATTGTTTGAACCGTTAATGTAAATAAAATCAACGGGAATTGGCTGCGTTAATACGGCAGCAGAAGATGATGATGTCGAGGCAAAACAAATATTTTGCAATGTAAAAATTAAGCCTAAAGTAAATAAAAATTTTTTCATATAAAATATTTTAGCATATAATAAAAATATGAAAAGCCTATCTGAATTTGTAAGAGAAAAAAGAGAAAAAACAGGATTAACAATATCGGCACTTGCCAAAAGATGTAATCTTTCGGAAGAGTTGTTAGAGGGAATTGAATCTTCTCAGGAATTATTTCTTCCCGTAACTGTAAGACAAAACCTTGCTAAAGGTTTAAAATGCTCTCCTAAAGAAATTAAACTTTACGAAAAAGTTTTTGCACCTGATGCAATTAGTTTTGAAACGGAACATTGGATAAAAGAACAAATTTTAAACGGGGAAACAGAAATAAATTGTCCAAAATGCGGAAAACCGCTTGTTGTCAAAATAGAAGAAATGTATGATTTAGAAGATAATTTGTGCAGAGAACCTAAAGCTCACTGTTCAAAATGTACTTTTCAAATCAAATAACAAATACTTTACTTGATTAATGCCATTATAACTTTGTAACAATCTTCTATCTTTTCAGGATTTTGTTTTAGAGCATTATTTATTTCATCAATTAAATCCTCCTTAGAATTTTTGTGCTCAAAATCAAAAATATCCAAAAATGATATTCCTAGTATATTTATAATATTTTCTAAATTTATTAATGATGGATAATTTTTTCCATTTTCTATATTACTTATTGTCGTAGGGTCAATATTGACTAATTCTGCTATTTTTTCTTGGGAATAGCCTTTTTTCTTTCTTAATTCACGTAATCTCTTTCCTAATAATTTTTTTCTGTTCATCATAAACCTTCTCGCTTATATTACACCTAATAGAACGTATTTTTAATGAGGTCAAAATCATAAAAACAGTTGCAATATGAGATGAGTTCATATAATATGAAATTAAAATCAATAATTGGACTAAAAAATGAATTCATATCATAAATCTTTTATATACAAATTCTCGATAACATTATTTATAGTCTGTATCTGCCTTTTTGCATCAAATAAATTGTGGATTAGCTTTTATCCGGCAAATGTTTTTTTAAGTATCGGCGGGAGTGGAAAAGTAAATATTGAAGCTCAGCTAAATAAAAAAAATAATACCGAATTTAAAAAGGTTAAATCAGAAGATATTACCACTAAATTAGATAAGCTTACAAATGTTAAATTAGAAATTAAAAGGGCAAAATATCCTAAAAAATTAAAACTTAAATTCAGTATATCAAGTTCTGATAAATTATCTGATATTTACATTAATAAAATTTCTGTAAGTAAACAGGAAATCAAAATAAATGATGTTAATGATTTTATTGCAAAAAATGCTGAATTCCACATAAAAGATAATCGCCTGATTATCTCACCCGAACATCATAATTTTGAGATAATTTGTCTGCAAAAATTAAACATAAAACCCGAATTCAAAATAAATTACTGTTTCTTTATAATAATTTTTAATATCGCTATTATTTTTATTTACAGATTTGTAAGTTATATCACCGATTTTAAAATCCGAAAAAACTCATCTTTAATTGAAGTAATGTTTTTAGTTATATTTTTTACAATATTGTTCGTTCCAATGGCTAAAATTGATACTTCAAAAAATTTAGTTCTGGAAAACAGAATTATGGCAAAATATCCTGCGTTTGCAGTAAATCAAAAAATTAATAAACATTTTTTCAAAGAATTCAGTAATTGGTTTAATGACAGATTTTTCGGGAGAAGAAATTTAATAGAATTTCATGCAAAAACTGAATGCCAAATAAATAAGAATTACTGCGGTAATGAATTAGCGACATTTTATAAAAACAAAAACATTATTTATTTAAATCGTTCATGGGGATTAGCACCGCTAACAACCGATAAAGAAAGCATTTTGAAAACATATGCAAAAAATATAAACAATCTATATGACTTTTGCCGCAGCAATAACATAAAATTATATATTTTAATTGCACCAAGACAGGTAGATTTTTTTGATAACTCAGAACTGTATGACAACAGAAAAAATCGCCCTGACCCCGCTGATGAAGTTATTTCATACCTTAAAAACAACACTTCCGTAAATATAATATACCCAAAAGAAATAATGCTTAAAGAAAACAAAACAGAACCAATGTTTTTTAAAACAGACAATCATTGGACTCAAAAAGGAGCATTTATCGGATACTTAGAGCTAATGAAAGCTATCAAAAAAGATTTTCCAAAGGTTTCGGTAATTAATGAAAACTCTTTAGAAAAATACTATGATAACAAAGTTTATAACCAATACGGAGACGGTGTTAGCCAAATAGGTCTGCCGAAAAATACGGCAGAAAAAATGATGGATACGCTCTATCCTTACTACAAAAACCCAAAAGATTACCTGTTAGTTTCAGGTAATTACAGCAGTAAAATAAACTTTCAAAAAGAAGACGGAGATATAGAATTTTTTAATAAAAACGCTTTAAACAAAAAAGTAATTGTTATTGGAAATTCTTTTTCACAAAGTTTAATTGATTTTCTGCCTTATAGTTTTAAAACAACAATCAGGCTTGCCGACCACATTGGCAAAAGAAATCTGAATTTTAACGTTTACAAAGAATTGCTGCTTAATGAAAAACCCGACATCTTAATTTTATGTTTTCAAACGACATATATGTTTAATTTATTAAATCTTTACCCTAATGAATATTCTAAATTTGGAGATGAGCAATAATGTTATTCAGTTCAATGACCTTTATATATTTATTTTTGCCAATATTATGCCTGATACACTTTTTAACGAAAAAAGAATTTCATAATTTCATTTTACTTATTGCAAGTATAATTTTTTACGCATGGGGCGAACCAAAATATCTGGCGATAATGCTTTTGACAATTACTATAAATTATTTTGGAGCTTTGTCTGTTGAGAAATTTCAAAACTTTAAAAAGCCCTTTTTAATTTTAACAATTTTGATAAATTTATCATTTTTATTCTATTTCAAATATTTCAATTTTATCCTTGATAATTTTAACAAACTTTTTAGTGCAAATATCAATATTATAGATATTATTATGCCGATAGGAATTTCATTTTATACATTTCAAGCTCTATCTTACGTTATTGATGTATACAGGGGTGAAGTTAAAGCACAGAGGGATTTTTATAAATTAGCATTGTACATTTGTTTGTTTCCGCAATTAATAGCAGGCCCTATTATTAAATATCACGATATTGCCGCACAAATTGACTCAAGAGAAGTAAATTTTGAAAAAGTTAATTTAGGGGTTAAAAGATTTATAATCGGACTTTCTAAAAAAATGCTTATTGCAAATACTATGGGTGCAATAGCGGATAAAATTTTTACTCAAGACCCTCATACTTTTACGCATTCTATTGCATGGCTTGGTTCAGCTGCCTATACTTTTCAAATTTACTTTGATTTTTCAGGTTATTCTGATATGGCGATAGGCTTAGGCCTGATATTCGGGTTTAGATTTATGGAAAACTTTAACTATCCGTATATTTCAAAATCTATGACAGAATTCTGGAGAAGATGGCATATCTCGTTGTCTACATGGTTTAAACAGTATGTTTATATCTCTCTCGGAGGAAACAGACAGGGGAAAATTAAAACTTTAAGAAATTTAGGAATAGTGTTTTTACTAACAGGTATATGGCACGGTGCAGCATGGAACTTTATTGCATGGGGCGTTTGGAACGGATTTTTTATAATCTTTGAAAAAATATTAAATGTAAAAGAATTTGAACAAAAACATCATTCAAAATGGATTTATTTTTTACAGCATATCTATTGTATTTTAATATTTGTAATAGGCTGGGTAATTTTTAGAGCGGATAGCATGAACTACGCTTGGGATTATTTGATGAATATGTTAGGAGTTTTAAAAATAAATACCGAACAAATTGCATATAACATGCAGTATTATGTTGACACTATTGAAATAATCACATTTATTTTCGCAATTTTATGTTGTACGCCAATATTTAAGAATATTGCAGAAAACAAAAATCCATTTGTAAAAATCGCAGTAAATATATTGTTATTAATGATATTCTTTTTATCTACAGCATCAATTGCATCAGATACTTATAATCCGTTTATTTATTTTAGATTTTAAGATTTGAACACAAAATCAAAACACATTTTAAACTTACATTTCAAACGGATTGTTGTTCTGAGTGGTTTTTATTTCATCTTTCTTTTTAACAAACCCGCATTTAGTACAGGCCAAAACCTCACCCGTACTATCAACGGGCATAAATATGTGTTCACATTTTTCGTATTCATCTAGGCTGTAATCGTATACAGGATATGGCTGATTTTCTAATTGAGGTAAAACTCTTTGCGGCTCTGTATGATACTTTTTCTTCCAATAGTTTACTATAAACTCAATTATATACATTTTTTAAAATCAAATCCCGCTTATTTATAACTATAATTCAAAACCTAAAGGCAGCAATTCATCAATATCAAAAACTTTTAAAGAACCGTCTTCCGCCTCAAGAATAACTTTTGTCCCCTTAGATTTAGATTTAAATTCTGCAATAACCTGTCTGCAAGGGCCGCAAGGTGCACACATTTTCATTTTAGCACCATATATGGCAATTGCCTCAATTTCTCTTTCTCCGTTAACAACAGCGTTAACAATCGCACTTCTTTCAGCACAAATTGTTGCACCAAAACTTGAATTCTCAACATTTGTACCTATATATGTTTTTCCGCTTGATGCCTGTAAACAAGCTCCCACAGGGAAATTTGAGTATGGACTGTATGAATTTTTACTTGCTTCTTTCGCCTTTTCCATTAAATCTTCGTATGTCATATATTAACTCCTTTTAACGTTTTTTGAATTGTGGATTAATGTGCTATAATTATATCATGAAATTTGTTATAAAAGTATTTTTATTAATTTTATTCATATTCTCACAGCAATGTTTTTCGTATGCAAAAGATATTAAAGTTTTGGTTTTACCTGATACTCTTGCAAAAAAAGAACAGGATACCTTTATTTACGCTGAGGCGGCTGATTTAATTTCTAATGATGTTATAAATTATTTGAATAATATAAACGGCTTTAACGCTCCTACAATAAGCTATATCAAACAAATTGTCAGCAAAGATGACAAATTCAAACGTTTTGTTCAGAGCACGATGTTTGAATTCAAAAATACTTATAACGTTGATTACATGGCACTAAAACAGATTAACACAAAATTTGGTGCTAATTGGATAATGCTTATAACGTCAAATATGGATGTCCAAAATTATTTTCTAAGAAGAACAGTATGGGATTTTTTGAATATTCCCGGAGCAGCGGTTGTTGACCCTGCAATAAGGCTTTCTACACAAGTGTACATAATTGACCCGGCTAAACAAACAATAGTTTGGCAGAATAATTATCAAAAACTTATCTCTTCAAGAGAAAATCGTATTATTGCGACAAATTTTCAACCTCAAACCGAACAAATGGAATGGATAAAACGTCATTCAAGAATGTATTTAGCTCCTCAAATTATTCAAGAAATGCAGTTTATAGCATATAATGTTGACGAATACAGCAATTACTTTAAACATCCTGAAATAGTTAAAACAAATCCGCTTGTAGTTGACAGTGCAAAACTTAATGCACAAAGAGGTGCTGTAATTGCGGGAAGAGGCACAAAAAGATACGGAGCAAGAGCCGGTAGAGCAACTAAACGTGGAGTTAAAAAAGCAGTTAATAAAACTAAGACAGGTATAAAAAATCAAAAATCTAAATTTAAAGCAAAAAGACAAGAATCTAAGCAAAAACGCCAATTAAAAAGGGCTGAAAAACAGGCTCAAAAAGCTAAAAAACAAGCTGAAAAAGCAAAACAAAAACTTCAAGATGCGACGGAAAACTTAAACGATTTGAGATTTAATCAGCCAAGAGAAGTCGATGTAATAATGATAAAAGAAGAACCACCGATAGACTACGACTTCACTCCTACAAAGCCACGTCTTAGAGAAGACAACGACTCTATGTTTAATGATTTGTAGTACTTATGGTTAACTTTTAAAAGTTTCTGCTGGCACGGTTTCTTTGCAAGCAAAGAAACCGTGCCATATTACTTAAATAAAACAGTGCATACACAGCTTAGATGTCTTTCAAAAATATTTATTACTCATTTCGTAAAGGTCAAAAAATTAGTTTAAAAAATTTGCGTAAATATTGATAAAGGACACATATGCGTTAATCCAGCGGACAAATTATTTTATTTAAATCAATATTTAGGGCTTTACAAATATTAACTATTACGACAATGCTTGGATTAACTTTTTTAGCTTCAATTGAATTTATATATTTTGTTGAAACACCTGATAATTCAGCTAATTTGTCTTGTGTTAATCTTTTTCTTAATCTTTGTATTCTAATATTTTCTGCAATTAAAGTTATAATTTCATTTTTATCCATATTTAAATGTTAGTTTAATATTGCGAAATTTTATATCCTTGATAGTATAATAAAATAGAACAATAATTCTTATTAAAAATATTATTGGTTATTAAATAGTAATAAACGGTTATAAAAATGAATAACTTTAAAAAGAAAATATTAATTGACTTAGACGGGGTATTGAACGAATACGGCAAAGAACCGTTTGACGAAAATTTTATTCCGAAAATTAAAAATGGAGCGGAAGATTTTGTTAAAAATTTAAGCGAATTTGCAGATTTGTATTTATTTACTTCTCGCAGTTTAATGCTTTCCGCAAAATGGCTGTTTGAAAATAATTTGGATAAATATTTTAAAGATGTAACTAACGTAAAACTACCGTCGTACCTGTATATTGACGACAGATGTATTTGTTTTAGAGGGGAATATTCAAAAACTCTTGACGAAATTAAAAATTTCAAAGTCTATTGGAAATAAGCCATAAACTTTAATATAAGTGTTATGTTTCAATAAAAAATTTATAAATTTCAATATTAAGAGCATGTGCAATATAATCCAATCTTTTTATACTTGGAACTTTTTTCCCACGCTCCAATTCTGAAATATAATCAGTAGAAACTCCGCTTAACTCTGCCAGCTGTTCTTGCGTTAAATTACGGAGATTTCTATAATATTTAATATTATTTTTTAATATTAAAGTCGTGCTATTTGCCATACAAACATTTTAGTGATATTATCAAATTGTTTTAACAGGCAAATAGCACGACAAAAGGTTAAAAAAATTGAGAACAAAATAATAATCAACAGCACTAAAACTCATATTAAAGAGATATCACCAAAAGTTACAATAACTAAACTTAAAAATTCAAAAATTCTGATAAGGACATATTAAAAGCTTTTGCAATTTGGTTAACTTTTGAAAAGGTAACATCATTAGATGCCGTTTCAATATTACTTAAAGTAGAACGGGCAATATTAGAATAAACAGATAAATCATCTTGTGTATAGCCATATTTTTTACGAAGTTCTTTTATTCTATTTGCAAGATTTCTTAATAGCTGCTTGTTCATAAACAAATTGTCCGCTACAATGACAAAAATAACAAACCGCCACACGGACAAAATGGAGAATAAAATATGTATAAAAAGAAAATATTAATTGACTTAGACGGAGTATTGAACGAATACGGCAAAGAACCGTTTGACGAAAATTTTATTCCGAAAATTAAAGATGGAGCGGAAGATTTTGTTAAAAATTTAAGCGAATTTGCCGATTTGTATTTATTCACTTCCCGCAGTTTAATGCTTTCCGCAAAATGGCTGTTTGAAAATAATTTGGATAAATATTTTAAAGATGTAACTAACGTAAAACTACCGTCATACCTGTATATTGACGACAGATGCATTTGTTTTAGAGGGGAATATTCAAAAACCCTCGACGAAATTAAAAATTTCAAAGTCTATTGGAAATAAAAAGTTTCACTAAAATTCGCAGATTTTATTTGTAACTTTTATAATATGCCAGCCGAATTGAGTTTTAACGGGTTCTGATATTTCACCGGGTTTCATAGAAAAAGCTTTTTCTTCAAACGGCTTTACCATCTGCCCTCTTGAAAAGAAGTTTAAATCCCCGCCCTGTCTGCCTGATGGACATAAAGAGTATCTTTGTGCCAGAGCCTCAAAACTTGCACCTTTTTTCAAATAAAATTCTAATTGTTCCGCTTCCTCTTTTGTTTTGACAAGAATATGGCTTGCCCTTACCATTGTGCATGTTTCCGCCATAACAGGCATAGCCGAAATTGCAAATATCAAAAATAGCACCACTAATAATTTTTTCATTTATAACTCCTTAAATTTTTCCAAAATACCTTTTAAACAAAGCTTAATGTGAGCATAGTTTAATCCGCCCTGCATATATACGGCATAAGGTTCTCTAATAGGGCCGTCTGCCGAAAGTTCTATTGTCGAACCCTCAATGAATGTCCCGCCTGCCATAATTACTTCATCAACATAACCCGGTATAAGCTCCGGAACAGGAGTTACATACCCGTTTACAGGAGAAAGTGATTGAATTGTTTTACAAAATTCTATTAGCGGTTCAGGCTTATTAAAGGTGATTATCTGTATAATATCGGTTCTTTTCGCATCATATTTTGGAGAAGAAATAAATCCCATATCTTCAAATATTTTAGCTGCAAGAATCATACCTTTAATAACATCCGCAACAACGGACGGAGCCATAAAAAGCCCTTGAAAAATTAATCTGTGCTGATTTAACATTGCACCCGATTCTGAACCTACACCCGGAGCGGTAAGCCTTATTGCCGAAGCCTCTACAAGCTCTTCTTTTCCTGCGATATATCCGCCGCATTCAACAAGCCCGCCGCCCGGATTTTTTATTAAAGAACCACCTATAATGTCTGCTCCGACTTCAAGCGGTTCTTTTTTTTCTGCGAATTCGCCGTAACAATTATCGACAAAACATATGCAGTTTGGATTTTTAGTCTTTACCGTTTTACAAATTTTTTCAATTACCTCTATGGTTAAAGATTTTCTTGTATCGTATCCTCTTGAACGTTGAATAAGCACCATCTTTGTTTCATCATCAACTTTTTGTTCAAGTGCCTCAAAATCGATATCGTCATCATTTAATAAAGGAACTTCGTCATATATTATGCCGTTACCGATTAAAGAATTTTTCTTTGTAAGTTCATCGCCCGTAAGACCTATAACCTGACGCATCGTATCATAAGGCGTTCCTGCGGCGGAAATTAATTTATCTCCATAATGAAGATTTCCGAATAATACACACGCAAGAGTATGCGTACCCGTTGCAAAATGCGTTCTAACAATTGCCCTTTCCGCTTTAAAAATTTGTGCATAGACTTTGTCTAAAACTTCTCTTCCTAAATCATCATGCCCGTAACCCGATACCGTATAAAAATGTTCGGGTGCAACATGATTATCTACAAAAGCCTTTAACACCTTTTCCTGATTAAAATCTCTTATCTCATCAATCTGTTCAAAATATTGTGCTAAATCTTTTTCTGCCTGTTTAATAATATCGTTCGTATTTGTCATAATACGTTAATAATATTGCAATTAGAACATTTCGTCAATTCATGCAAATATAATTAACAGATTAGTAGTAATTATTTTAAGGTTATTTTATAATAATCCTATGAACAATTTGGTAGAAGTTAACAATTTATACGTAGAATACGAACTCAAAAAAGAGGCCTTTAAGCCTGCTAAAAAAGTATATGCAGTAAACGGAGTAAATTTTAACATAGAAAAAGGCGAAATACTTGCCGTGGCAGGAGAATCAGGCTGCGGTAAATCCACGCTTGCAAAAACATTTTTTAATCTGACAAAACCAAAATGCGGCGAAATATTCTATAAATACAGAGACATTTTTAAAATGAATTCAAAATTTAAAAAAGGCTACTGTCAAAATGTAAGCATGGTTTTTCAAAATCCATATTCAAGTTTAAACCCCAAAATGACAGTGTTCGATATAGTTAAAGAACCGTTAATGGTGCATTCAAATTTAAGAAATTTCTCGCCTGATTTAAAAATGATAAAAGAAATGTCAAACGACGAAATAAAAGATATTGTACTGGATATACTGGTTCAAACAGGATTGGATGAAGATTCAATGAATAAATATCCTCACGAATTTTCCGGAGGCCAAAGACAAAGAATAGCAATAGCAAGAGCCTTAATATTAAGACCTGAATTTGTTATCGCAGACGAACCCGTAAGTGCATTAGATGTCAGTATTCAAGCCCAAATAATTAACCTTTTAATTGACCTAAAAAAACAGTACGATTTAACAATGATGTTTATCTCGCACGATTTGAACGTAATAAAATACATAGCTGACAGAGTAGCAGTTATGTATCTCGGAAAAATCGCAGAAATAGGAAAAGTTGAAGAAATTTTTAACGACCCGAAACACCCGTATACAAAAATGCTTTTAAACTCAGTACCAAAATTGAACAGCCCGCTGTATAAAGAGGATTTATCCGTCGGGGAACTACCTGATAACACAAAAAAATATTCAGGATGTCCTTTCGCCTCAAGATGCTCACATTGCACGCAAAAATGTAAAGATGCTTATCCTGAAATTGTAAATTTTTCTGACACACATGAAACGGCATGTTTTTTGTATAACTAAATTTTTGTGATATCATTGATAAAAAAAAGGAAGTATTAAATGAGTTTAACAACATATTTAGGAATAGATGTAGGTTCTGTAACAACGAAATTAGCATTGGTAGATGAAAACGGCAAATACATAGATTCATATATGCTCAGAACAGCAGGAAAACCCGTAATGGCAGTGCAAAACGGATTAAACCAAATAAAAGCACAAGCCACACAAGAATACGATATAAAAGGTGTCGGAACAACAGGTTCTGGGAGAAATCTTGCCGGAGCTTTAGTAGGTGCAGATATTGTAAAAAATGAAATTACAGCACACGCAGTTGCAGCAAGTACGAATATTCCTAATGTACAAACGATTTTAGAAATCGGTGGACAAGACAGTAAAATAATTATATTAAGAGATGGAATAGTAACAGATTTTGCAATGAATACTGTTTGTGCCGCAGGGACAGGAAGCTTCTTAGACCATCAGGCACAAAGACTAAATGTTCCTATTGAAGAATTTGGGGATACAGCACTTCAGTCAACAAATCCAGCTCGTATTGCAGGAAGATGCGGTGTATTTGCAGAAAGCGACTTAATCCATAAACAACAATTAGGCTACCCTGTAGAAGATTTGCTATACGGCTTATGTCAGGCTTTGGTAAGAAATTACCTTGCAAATTTAGCATTGGGTAAAGAATTACTTCCTGCAATATCATTCCAAGGAGGAGTTGCAACAAATAAAGGAATGGTAAAAGCTTTTGAAGATATCTTAAAAACAGAAATAATAGTTCCGGACCATCACCAAACAATGGGAGCAATAGGTGCAGCACTGCTTGCTATGGAAAACCACCAGTATACAAACAAAGAAACAACATTTAGAGGCTGGGAAGTAGGGGATATGCACTTTACATCTATAACATGCGATTGCCCCGGATGCTCAAATAATTGCGAAATCGTAACTATCGTAGAGGGCGAACAAGAAGTTCAACATGTAAAACGAATAAAAGATATCAAAGGAAATATAATCGCTCGTTGGGGCGGAACTTGCGGAAAATGGGAAATAAACTAACTAATTTATCTGCAAAACATGGTTACAATTTAAACCATAGTATTCTGCATATTTTTATTGAAAATATGTTTTTGCAAAAAGGTTTAGTAAAAAAATGCATATTATTTTAAAATATGTAACAAGAAAAACGTAACAAAAAGATTGAAACACTAAAACCTGTGGTATTATAAAAAAGTTAAGAGAAAAATAAGGAGAAAGAGCCATAGCTAACGATAAAAAAGATAAAATCATCATGAACGATGATATAAGAGCAAAAGAAGTAAGATTAATAACACAGGATGGAGAAAATAAAGGAATAATTCCAACATCAGAAGCGTTAAGTATGGCAGATGATGCAGAGCTGGACTTGGTATTAATTAATCCCAACCAGGAACCGCCTGTTGCAAAAATAATGGATTTCGGAAAATATAAGTACGAAATAGAAAAAAAAGCAAAAGAAGCAAAGAAAAAACAACATACAGTTGATGTTAAAGAAATAAAAATAAGATATAAAATTGATACCCACGACTATCAGGTAAGAATAAATAATATTAAGAAATTTATTTCACAAGGTAATAAGGTCAAAATAGTTGTAATGCTTAGAGGAAGAGAAATGCAGCATTCACAATTAGCCTTTGACTTGGCAAACAGATTTGTGGAAGACTTGAAAAATGAACCGATACAAATAGAAAAGCAGCCACAAATGGAAGGACGAAACGTAACATTATTTTTAGCACCGCAATAAAATAAACTTGACTGAAAATTTTTAGCAAGTAGAATAAAACTGTAACCGAAGTTGGAATTGCCCGATGTTAGGGAATCGAAGTTAGATAAAGTTAGTCTTGCTCTAGCAACGAAAAAGAAAAATTAAATATGATGTGTGCCGCAATAGCTCAGGCTAGGTGAGCGAAGCGGAACCGGAGTTAGATTAAGTTAATCCTTGCTCTAACAACGAAAAGGAAAAATTAAATATAACGTGTGCCGCAATAGCTCAGGCTAGGTGAGCGAAGCGGAACCGGAGTTAGATTAAGTTAATCCTTGCTCTAACAACGAAAAGGAAAAATTAAATATAACGTGTGCCGCAATAGCTCAGTTGGTAGAGCAAGGGACTGAAAATCCCTGTGTCCTTGGTTCAATTCCGAGTTGCGGCACCATTCTAAAAGATAATAAGGACAATGGTTTTAAACTTTGTCCTTTATTTTTTGTTTTAACGAATTTCTTAAAAATGTGGTTATTTTGTGGTTACTTTTTCAAAAATTTTCAAAAAAATACAGTAATTTTATTTTCAATTACTGGCATGTTAAAATTTTTATGAGCTTTAAATCGACTTTAAGCCATGTGAAATTTTAAATAGGATACTTTATATACCCAAGGGGATAAACTCTTAAAATTACCCCCTTATCTCAACATCAGATTTAATATTTTATTTAACTTCAATGTGTTATTTTTCTACGGGATATATTACTTGAAATTTTAAATAATTGTTTATAATATCTTCTACTGCATTTGTAAATATCTCATTTGCTAAATCGTTGCCGTATTGAATTGTTAATGCGTGAAGTATCTTTGCTAAATTTTCACTGGTTAATCTCATGCCGGTAATTTATCTTTCTTTATGTTTATTAATTTTATTTAATTCGTTAATTTTATTACCCAGATTAGTTGTAATTAAGTCTATATCAATAATACAAGTTTTTAAGACTTCATTTAGAGTATATAACAATCCCTGACATCTATTTATTTCTTTTATTTCTTCAGTTTTTATATTCTCTAATTTTCCAATGACATCACTAAAAAGAATTTGAGTGTTATTTAATGTCGCACTTACATCTTCTAAATCACTTGGTATTTGATTTAGATTAGACAACCCCCATATTTCTTCCAAATTTTCTCTAATAATACTCATTTCTTTACTTTTGTCTGTGTAAATTGCATCGGCATCAAATACTTTGTTTAACATTTTTACCTCCTGTTTGTTTTGTATCGTAATTATTTGATAACTATTTGTATTATTTAATAATATTTTATACTATTTGATAATATAATATAATTATTCAATTTATTTGTAAAGTAATGAGTTTAATTTATTTACAAATATTTATAATTATAGGGTTGAAATTGTTATTATATAGTTATATAATGTCATCAAATAGGAGTATATTATCAATGAATAACATAGAATTTGAATATTTTATTAAAGGTAAATTAGCTGAAAATGGATTAAATCTTACAAAGTTAGCAAAAATGTTAGGAACATCACATTCAAATGTATCTCAAAGATTAAAACGAGGTTCGTTTGATTGCATAGAACTGTATCATATAGCAGATTTACTCGGTTACAAAATAGAGTGGATAAAAAAGCAATAATTAAAATTTCAACTTCTTTAGATTGACAAGTGTAACCAGTTAGGTTATAATAGTAGTATGATTAAGTCATTCAAACATAAAGGACTTGAAAAGTTTTTTCTAACAGCTTCATTAAAAGGTATTCAAGCAATACACAAAGACAAATTAGAAGTTATATTAGGTCGTCTAAACTGTATGCAGAATATACAAGATATAAACTTTCCAGGTTCAAATTTACACCAATTAAAAGGCGACTTAAAAGGTCAATGGGCTGTAACAGTTCAAGCAAATTGGAGAATAACATTTGAATATGACGAAAATACAAAAGATGTTTACATTGTAGATTATCAAGACTATCACTAAAAGGAGTTTTTATTATGGAAATGTTCAACCCACCACATCCCGGAAAAACATTAAAAATACTTTATCTTGATGAATTAAAAATGTCTATTGCAGCTCTTGCTTTAAGAACCGGCATAAGTCGTAAACATTTATCAAATATTGTTAATTGCAAAGTTCCTGTTTCAGTTGAAGTAGCGTTAAAATTAGCAAAGTGCTTTAATACATCTCCTGAAGTTTGGTTGAGAGAACAACTTGCGTATGACCTCTGGCATGCGAAACAAACTGTAAATCTTGATAATATAGAACCTCTTGCACTATAATTTTCAAAGAAAATCAAAAAGGCTTGAAAAATTTAGAAAATGTGTCATAATGGTAGTGTAACTATACAGTTCGACTGTAAAATAACTGGATGTATGTCCGTAAAGTTATTCGTTACCAATATTGGCGGTTAAAACCGGATGTATGTCCGCAAGGTTTTGACCGCTTTTATATTGTCATAAGATTTGTTCATGATAGCATGAATTTATGGACAAATACAGCATATTAGAGTTTAGTAAAATATATAAAAGAGTTTTAGATATTGAAACCACATTAAAGCAAAAAATATTATTTGCTTTAACGAAAACATATCCTAAAAATGAATTTTCCAGATTAATTCCTTACTTGCAAAATAAAGTAAATCATAAAAAATATATCCTTAATAGTCGAGATAGAATTAATGATATTATTGCATCTAATAAATCTCAAAGTGATAAATTAACAAAATTTTTGAATATAGCATATTTAATTGATGTTTTAAATATTTTAACAGAATATAAGCAAATTCACAAAGACAAACTGTTTAGAAGTAATTTTTACAACTTAATACCGGATTTTAATATTTTGAAACAACAAGTATCATCTTTAAATACTCTGCGCAACGCCATAATGCACTTTGATATAAAAACATATACAGAAAATAAAGCTATTTGGTTAGATACATTAACCTATTGGGAAAAATTACTTGATAGTCCTAATATGCAACCTATTCATGCCATATCACCAATAAAAAAACTTAATGTAGAAATGATTTTAAGATTATTGACAGAAAAATATCCGGAGTTATATTCTCTTAGTGATCGTTTAGTCTGTGATATGTTTGATGATGCGGCACTAATTAATAACTGGGATATAAGGGCTTTACCAGAATATTGGACAATTATTCGTAGAATGTACGCTTTAAAGTCAAAACAAATCAAATAATTATTTGGGTTATATTTTATAAAATATCAATTTCTGATTTTATAGAAAACTTTTTATGACCGTTAAAATCTTTTGCTATATTCTTTTTCCCGTCGGCATAAATCCAATTATGATTATATTTTCCTTTTGGATAAATAGCCTTGTTTAAATCTCTTAAAGCTTCGGCTTTGTACTTGTTTATGAAATTTATTGTTTTACCTTTTTTGGGGCGCCATTCTATAATTTTATTATCTATTATTCGTGTTTGCGTTAATATAGCTTTTACTTTATTGCATACCGGACAAGTACATATTTCTAAAATGCAATCTTTGTATTTGTCATTTATCGGTAATTCTAATCTTTCATCAGATAAGTTATAACGTCCGCAGCAAAATATAGCCAAATTATATACTCCTCATTCTTTTTCTATTTTATTCTATAAACTATTCAATGCGCAAGGGTGTTAAAATAATTTTTAAAAATACAGGCATGATGTTTTATGCTGCTAAACCATTTTTATATTCTTGAAGTTGAAGTAACATTCTTTCAAGCATTTTTAAATTAAGTTTTGGCACTTCAAATTTAAACTGTAAAATTACGTTTAAATCAATATAAAATATATTTTTATCAAGTTGTATTTTTTGTATTTCATCAAAACCTTTTTCAAAAACTTTATTATTAAAGCGTATATCCTCTGATATAGCTAATTTTTCATAATCAACTTTAAGATATAAGCAAGAAGTAAAATTATCTTTTGGAATAACAACAATATAATTATTGACATACGAATATGAGATGTGTATTCAATTCCATTATTAATTTGAGTGTATTCTTCTAGTTCAATTTCTTTTTTAGTTATTTCAAATCCATCTTCTCCAATGAAAGTAATTATGGTTCTTGCAATAAAATCAGAGCTAGTATATTTAAAATTACTTATAATAACAGAATAATATAAGTTATTACTTTGATACTTCATTTTAATATTAACGGTAGATTTATTTATTTTAAATTCAATATTTTTAGAAGCATAAATTTTTGCATTTTCTTCATATAAATTACTACAGAATGACACTATGAAAGGTATTAACATAAGTAATGCTAACACTCTTACAACATTTATAAAAATATAACCCCACTTTATCTCTTTAATATTATCAATGCCATATATTTTGGTAATAATTTTTTCAAAAGTACCTTTGAAAACCCAAATGAAAGCAATAGTGGAAATAAAAATATGTATGTGAGAATGTTTGATGAATTAAAACGTGGTGAAGATGATAATCCGACAATCGGTATAATTATGTGTACTGATAAGTCTGAAACAATGATTAAGTATTCAGTTTTACAAGAAAGCCAGCAAATATTTGCAAGTAAATACAAGACCGTTCTTCCGACGGAAGAAGAACTTGCTGATATGATTCAGAAAGAAAATACAAAACTGCTATCAGATAATTCATTGATTTGTAATATTTCTTCGTAATAAATAATTACAATTTTGAACGGAAAATCAGATATGTCCGACTATGCAATTTTTATAAAAATAACCTTTATGATAGTGTGTGTTTGATAAACTCATTTTTGCATAATTATTATTAAAAAACATTAAGAAGATACTTAGGAACTTAAAATATGGTTAAAACAAAGATAAAGTGATAAAATAATTAATAAAAGTTAGAGAAATTATATAATAAATTTACAAAAAAATATAGGAGGTTTAATATGAGCACATACGGACAAACAAAAGGAACAGAATTTGAAAAACAAATTGCACAATTGGCTACAGGAGAAGCTATGGGTGGAATGATGTACTATGCAATGGCTCGAATAGCACAAGATTTTGGATTAGAAGAAGTCGCAAAAGAATTTATCGGCTTAGGTAATCAAGAAGTAAATCACGCTGGTTTTTATGCAACTTTAAATGGTAAATATCCTAATAATGAAAGAGATTTTTGGAAATTAGTTAAAGGATTATCAAAAGCAGAATATAAAGGAGAAGGTAATATAAATAAACTTGCGGATGCACTTCGTGCAAAGGGATTAAGTAAAGCTGCCGACAGTATTGAATACTTTGCTCTACAAGAAAAACATCATGGAATAAAAACAGAAGATATTTATAACAAATATGCTCCAAAAGAAGAAATAACTGAAGTTAAAAAAGTTTATGTATGTTCAGTATGTGGGTTTGAATATGAAGGAGATTTAGATAATGAATCAGATGACTACAAATGTCCGATTTGTGGCTGTGCAAAAGGGGTATTCAAACAACAATAAAATAAAAAATAATTTGCAAAACAAATATTGAAATCAAAGCCGATATTAAAGTCTTATCGGCTTTTGTAATTTAGTTCACTCGTTAGAAAGATAAAATTCTATATGAAATTTCTCATAAAAATGTGAGGAATTTTTGAAAAAGTTTAGAACGAGCTATTCTAAACTTATCAAACTGTCCGTTAAAAATTATCAATCGATGTGTTAGTTTACACTTAACTCCGAGATTGTATCAAGCACAACCCTCTCGAGGAAACTCAACGGTTTGTTTTTTCAGATGACAGAGTGAGTTGCATTAGCATTTTTTATCTTTCATATTTTCACTATAACCGCTATGTAATCATTTTGTTTTTTGAATTCAATACTAATTATATGAATTGCTAAGTGATATTGCTATTTTTTTAACAAAAACTTATTAACGTTGAATAAAATTTTATTTTAACTATAATTGAAACAAATAATAAATAACAATAGATAAGGAGTTTATATTTATGAACAAAAAATTGGTGGTATATTTTTCTGCAAGCGGAGTAACAAAAGATTTAGCAGAAAACCTTTCAAAAGCAGCTAACGCAGACATTTATGAAATAAAACCGAAAGAACCATATACAGATGCAGATTTGGACTGGAGAGATAAAAACGCACGAAGCACGGTAGAAATGAAAGACCATAATTCACGTCCTGCAATCATTAATGATAATCTTAATATAAAAGATTATGACACCATTTTTGTAGGATTTCCTATATGGTGGTATATTGCTCCTACAATTATAAATACGTTTTTAGAAACTTATGATTTTTCAAATAAAAAAATCATTCTATTTGCAACATCAGGAGGAAGCGGATTTGGAAGAACCATAAACAACCTTACATCGAGCGTTTCTGACTCAACAGAAATTATTGAGGGGAAAATTCTAAATCACAATCCAAGTGTTGAAGAACTTAAAAAATGGGTTGAAAGTTTAGGAGTTTAATAAAATATGGAAGAAGTGAGAATTGACGTAAGAAACCAAAGCCCTGAGAGAATTGCTGAGGCAAAAAGGAGTTCAGAACTATGTTTTAAGATAAATCATACAATGCCGACAAGTGATGAATGTAAAAAGCTTATCAATGAACTTTTCAACAATTCGATTGGGGAAAACACAGTAATAAATCCTCCTATTTTTACAATTTTAGCAGACAAGGTAAAAATAGGGAAAAATGTTGTAATAATGAACGGATTTCAATGTATGTCAGCAGGAGGATTAACCATTGAAGACGGTACAATGATTTCTCTAAACTGTACAATAGCGACCAATAATCACGATATGTACGAAAGACACATAATAACCTGCAAACCCGTTCACATAAAACGCAATGTTTGGATTGGAGTTAACGTAACAATTCTCCCGGGAGTAACAGTTGGAGAAAACGCAGTTATCGGTGCGGGAGCAGTTGTAACAAAGGATGTTCCTAATAATGCGGTAGTGGTGGGAAATCCTGCTAAAGTTATAAAATTTCTTGATGCGGAAAAATTCAAAAATTAAATCAGAAAAGTTTCATAATGCAATGTGCTAAAATTCCGTAAGAATAAGCAGAAATACATTTGTTTATTTTGAAGATATTTTTATATTTTCGCTAAAACCGAAATAATTTTTGAATTTCCAACTTCTGACTTTATGTTTGAAATTTCTGAGGAAATTATTTTAAAATCGTTATTAGTTAATAAAATTTCCGCAGAAGAAAGCGTGAAATAATTTATATGTTCATGCATATCAAAGGACTTTTTTCTAAACGATTTTAG
This sequence comes from bacterium, assembly GCA_017478515.1. GTDB lineage: Bacteria > Cyanobacteriota > Vampirovibrionia > Gastranaerophilales > Gastranaerophilaceae > UBA791. Next base: position 44,684 of record JAFVDH010000017.1, on the reverse strand, counting down.
CTTTGAGAAAAAGTGTTTAACAATATCTTTAAATCTAAAATGTGGGTTAAAAAGGTATTGCAAATTATCACCTAATTTTTTATAAAACGGCGAATCAAAAGGTAATTCAATATATAACAGTCCATTTTGAGATAGTAAGCTTTTTATAGTTTTAATAGTATCATCAGGATTTGTGATATGTTCAAGGACATGGGCACAAATTACCAAATCATATTTCTGAGATTTACATTCCTCCAATGTTTTTAAGAGTTTAATACCATCCAAGACAGTTTTACCTGAAATATCATAAACATATCTTTGGCAATTATTTAAAGTTTCCGGGATAAACTGCCCGCTATCACCGCCAAAATCAAGAACAGTCATATTTTTATCAAAATTCAAACAGATTTTATTATTTTGCAAAAGTTTTGATAAATGAATATTTCTTGAGTCAATTTCTGTCTTATTATTTCCGATTAAAGCATTGATTTCTTTAGTGTACCAGCTTTCTGATTTTTGTCTTTGTTGTTGATAATTAAAATCTCTATAATTTTCATACAATTTCAAATTTTCAGCATCGCTCATTCTGTAATTAAAATAAGCAAAACCGCATTCTTTGCAGTGCAAGAGCTTAAAAGTTTTATTTTCCCCGTCAAATACTCTATCTGCAATAAATTGTGAAAAATTTGCAGCATATTTGTTTATATTTTTACTCTTGCAAATCAAGCATTCATCAGTTTCTAAAACAGGCATACATAATCCTCAAAATTTCCAAATATAGAATAATTATTACTAAAACAATCCGTTTTGGCAAAATAATACAATTTGTTCATAGAATACGTTCATGATAATATTGTTTTATGATTAAACAAGGGCAGGTTTTAAAAATACACTCGGATTTTTACTATGTAAATTCCGAAAATAACATAATCGAATGTAAATTGCGTGAAGTTTTAAAAAAGCAGCAAAAAAAAGTTGTTGTAGGTGATTATGTGGAATTTGAGGACGAAAAAATTCAAAAAATTCTTCCGAGAAAAAATTACATTCCCCGACCTGCAGTAAGCAACGTTGACCAGATGATTATAGTTTCGGCAGTTAAAGAACCCTCTTTGGATTTTATTCAACTAAACAGATATATATGTTTTGCAAAATACTATAAAATTCCTGTAAAATTATGCTTTAATAAAAGTGATTTATCTTATGATGACGAAATTATAGAAAGAGTTTTTTCAATATACGAACCGTTGGGATATGATATAATTTTCACATCCGCACTTGAAAATGACAATATAGATGAATTTGAAGAGATATTAAAAGGAAAAACAAGTGCTTTATGCGGAAATTCCGGAGTTGGCAAATCAAGCCTTGTTAATGCAATAAATCCCGATTTGCAATTAAGAACGCAAAGTGTAAGCGATAAAACAGAACGTGGAACACATACCACAAGACATTGCGAAATTTTAAAAGCCTCTGATGATATCAAAATCGTAGATACCCCCGGATTTTCTAATTTGAGATTTGATTTTATGCTCCCATTGGAGATAAGCGGGCTGTTTACGGAATTGGATAAATTTAAAGGCTTGTGTAAATACTCGGACTGCCTGCATATACACGAAGACGGATGTGCGGTTTTGGAAAATATAGACGAGATAGACTACACAAGATACGAAAGCTATCTTTCTTTTGTAGAAGAAGCCAAAGAATATAAAGAACGTATAAAATATTCAGGCAAAAAAGAAGAAACATATTCAAAAGAACACAATAATAAATCTATAGCAAAAATAAGTGTACGCAAAAGACAAGACTCAAGAAAACTGGCGAAACAAAAACTTGGAAAAGAGGATATTGAAGATGAAAAGATATATTGATTTAATAGAAAAAACACTTGATGAATATATTCCGATAAAATACCCAGAAGAAATATATAAGTCAATGAGATATAGTGTTTTAGCAGGAGGGAAAAGACTAAGACCGACAATCTGCTTGGAAACCTGCAAAATCTTTGGAGGTAATATTGAAGATGCATTACCGATAGCTTGTGCAATAGAAATGCTGCATGTACAAAGCTTAATCCACGATGATTTACCTTGTATAGATAACGATGACTACAGAAGAGGGAAACTCTCAAATCATAAGGCTTTTAGCGAATCAACAGCCGTTCTTGCAGGCGACGCATTAATAAGTTATGCAATACAAACAATAATAGAAAAATCAAAAAATTTGTCAGAGAACAAAGTGTTAAAATTAATAAAATTATACACAGATGCCGCAGGTGTAAACGGAATTATTGCAGGACAAATTGTTGATATTCAATCAGAGGGCAAAAAAATTGATGAAAAAACTCTTGAATATATCCATACACACAAAACAGCAGATATGTTCAGATTTGCATTTAAAGCAGGCGGAGTAACAGCAGGAGTTTCCGATGAAACACTTGAAACACTTGATGAGCTTGGAATAAAACTTGGTTTTGCATTCCAAATTTGTGATGACATTTTGGACGAAACTTCGACTTTTGAAGAGATGGGAAAAACTTTAGGCAAAGATGAGGCAGAAGAAAAATCTACATATACAAGGCTTTTCGGGTTAAAGAATGCAGAATGTAAAGTTAATTGCCTAATTGATGAATGTTATGATATACTTGGTAAGCATAATATTAAATCAAATATTTTAGAAGATATATTTGCATCTGTTAAAAGAAAGGCAAAAATTTAATGACTAATTTCGCACCAATGGTTTATAATACAGGATACGAAGCAATTTTATCAGGATTGATGGCAGCTGTAATTGCACAAATAATAAAATTTTTCTTACATCTTATTGTTCATAGAAAAGTTGATTTTAGAGTATTTACGACAACAGGCGGAATGCCGAGTTCGCACTCTGCCGGCATGGTTGGACTAGCAACTTCTGTAGGAATTATTGGGGGTTTTTCTTCTTTATATTTTGCCGTTGCAATCGGTAACGCTTTGGTCGTAATGTATGATGCTGCGGGAATAAGACGTGCTGCTGGTAAAATGGCTGTGTGCCTTAATAAAATAATGGACGATTTTTACAATCACGATGTAAGTGCTATTGGGCCAAAATTAAAAGAGCTGCTTGGTCATACACAATTTGAGGTGGCATGTGGGGCTATTCTCGGGATAGTATTTGCGTATTTTTTGCATTATTATCTACTTACTTACTAATTAATTTTATTTTTTAGATTTTTCTTCAAGAGATTGCTTTAAAGCATTTAGCATTATTTTGGTATACTCTTCAGGATTATTTTCAGCCAAGTCTTTTATCTCATCTAAAGACTTTTTATCATCAAAAGTAATATTTTTTAACGCCTGCTTTGTTCCCTCTATAAAAGTATTTACCACATTATATTCACGTGTAGAACGTTTCATTACCTGATTTACACCGCCCTTTGTAACATCAAGAAGTGTTTTTACAACATCATCGTCAGGAGTCAAGTTTCTAAATACTGTGGAAATTATCATTCTTGGTATAATTTGATTTGTTGCCCATTTACCTTTTTTAAGTTTTTCAGAAGTCATACCAAGAGTAGTATCAATAAAAGTTGATTTTCCTTGAGATAAAACTTCATCTAAAACTTCATAACCTGTATCAAAGCCCGGAATAAACGAATTTATAACGCTTGATGCCAGTTTTTCAGCTCCACTGATTGATGCAGAACGAACAAGATTTTGAAAATTCTTTTTACTTAAAGAACCGTCAACATTATTAGACAATTTATCAGAACCATCAACTAAAACTTTTACACCCATAACAGTTGCCGCATTTGCCGCAATTTTAGCTAAACCTGCTTCCGGTGCGGCAAGCATTACAATTGCAGATATTGCTGAACGAGTTACTCCTCTTACTGCGGCTGCACCTATTTCTTGGGAACGATTATATTTATCAACTCTGGATTGAATATTGTTTTTAGTTCCGTAAGCTTTTTTATACGCTATATCATATTCTTCTTTAAGCTCTTTTATTGTTTTGCCTTTTGAACAATTTTTAGCAGTTTCCTTTGTGGTTTCAACTAAAAATTCAGCGATGACTCCATATGTTGAATATTTTTCATCATCGGTCATTGTTTCAGTGTTAATTCCGCTTGATTTTAACGTATCAGTAAGAATCTCTTTTGACCCTAAAACTGATACTAAACTGTTTTCCAATTTTTTAAGTGTATTTTCTTTTGTTTGTGTTTCATAAATATAAGGAACACAACCGATTGAGGCATAAGGATTTATTCTTGTTATTATTTTATCTTGTAATTTTCCGTTATTTTCTTTGTAGTTTTTAATATGGGCAGATAATTTAGAACTTGTCATTTCAGCCATGATATTTGCTGTTACGGCAAGCTTAAATTGTTTTGATTTTTTATCATATCTGGCAATATTAGCGTGATTATATTCAATATCAAAAATTTCCTTAAATTTCTCATTAAAGTTATTTTCTTTGATAGATTGTTTTAATTCATCTATTTGAGCATTATATATATTTATATCATTTTGAACAACAGTTGCTCTATTTTTGGAATTCCAAAGAACACTAATGCTGTCCGCAACTTTTCCTGCCCAGCCGTCAATTGCCATTTGACCATCAAGAGAAGTTTGAGCCTTTTCACCTGTAGCTTTTAAATTTTCGGTTGTTTTTTCGTATTGTTTTATTCTGTTTGAACTTCCGGTGAAGTTAACATTGCTCTTTCTCTCAAAAGTATCAGGGATTTGAACAAAAGAACTTGCCCTAAATCCTCTTGCGGAATTATTTATAGAATATTTTATATTATTTGTCGGTTGTGTTACACCTTGAATAAACAATTTAAAATAATACCTTAATACACTGTAGCTCTACGAAAGTTTTAAGAGTGCTGAAGAATATTTATTGCCATGATTTACAAGATTATGAAGTTTTTGTTACATCGTAAACTTTAAGTTTTATACAATTCTTGAATAAAGTATATTTTGTTATACGATAAACAGGGAAACAAGATTGTGAGGAGAAAACGAATGATAAGATTGGGAATATTAGGGTACGGAAACCTTGGTAAAGGCGTTGAAAATGCGGTTAAATATAATGAAGATATAGAGCTTTGTGCGGTATTTACAAGAAGAAATCCCGAAACAGTAAAGGTTAATTCTGAAGTACCTGTTGTATCAGTTAACGACATTGAACAGTGGAAAGATAAAATTGACGTATTGATACTTTGCGGGGGTTCAGCGACAGATTTACCTGTTCAGACGCCTGAATATGCGAAAATGTTTAATGTAATAGATAGTTTTGATACACACAAAAGAATTCCTGAACACTTTAAAAATGTAGACAAAGCAGCAAAAGACTCAGGTAAACTTGCAATAATTTCTCTTGGATGGGACCCGGGATTATTCTCATTAAACAGACTTTTCGGCAACGTAATTTTACCTGACGGAAAAGACTACACATTCTGGGGAAAAGGTGTAAGTCAAGGGCATTCCGATGCTATAAGAAGAATTAAGGGTGTAAAAAATGCAAAACAATATACAATCCCTGTAGATGCAGCATTAACATCCGTAAGAAACGGCGAAAATCCTGAACTAACAACAAGACAAAAGCATACAAGAGAATGCTTTGTAGTTGCAGAAGAGGGAGCTGACCTAAAACAAATTGAAAAAGAAATTGTAACAATGCCAAATTACTTTGACGAATACGACACAACGGTTCATTTTATAAGCGAAGAAGAATTAATCAAAAACCATTCAGGAATTCCACACGGAGGCTTTGTAATCAGAAGCGGCAAAACTTCTGACGGCACAAACCACGTAATTGAATACAGCCTAAAATTGGACTCTAACCCCGAATTCACATCAAGCGTTTTAACGGCTTACGCAAGAGCGGCATATAGATTAAATAAAGAGGGGCATACAGGATGTAAAACAATATTTGATATCCCTCCTGCATATTTAAGTTCAAAAACAAATGAAGAATTAATTTCTACAATGTTATAATAATAATTAAAAAAAAGGGCGGATTGAGAAAAATTTCTCAATCCGCCCTTTTTTATTTATTCATAAATAGCCATAAAACCGAAAATATGATATCATTTTTTTATGGCGATATTATCTGATGACGAAAAACTTGAAAAACATAAGAAAAATCCTGTCGTAAAACCCGAAACAATAGCTTATGACAGAGTTTTCGAAAATTCAATCCGCCCAAAATCTTTTGAAAGCTACATAGGTCAAACAGCGTTAAAAGAGACTTTGAAAATATCAATAGAGGCCGCTAAAAAACGAAACACAACGCTAGACCATGTACTTTTTTACGGGCCTCCTGGATTGGGAAAAACAACACTTGCAGGCATTATAGCAGAAGAGTTAAACACCTCTGTAAAAATAACTTCTGCCCCGTCATTTGAGCGTCCGAGAGACATAATAGGGGTTCTAATGTCCTTAAAAGAGGGCGAAGTGCTTTTTATAGACGAAATCCACCGCCTAAATACAGTTACGGAAGAAATACTTTATCCTGCAATGGAAGATTTTTACCTTGATATGATGACAGGAAAAACTCAAACAGTTAAGACAATGCGTATTCAACTGCCTAAATTTACCCTCGTAGGAGCAACAACAAAAGCAGGCGGAATTTCTTCTCCGTTAAGGGACAGATTTGGCTTTGTGCACAGACTTCAATTTTATACAACCGAGGAGCTCTCTCAGGTTATTTTAAGAACGGCGAAAATATTAAATATTGAAGTTTCTTCAGATAGTGCCGAAGAAATTGCAAAACGTTCAAGAGGCACACCTCGTATTGCAAACAGACTGTTAAAACGTGTCGGAGACTTTGCAATTGTTAAAAATAACGGCAAAGTTGATTTAAAAATTGCAAAAGACTCTTTAAATACATTAAAAATAGACGAATACGGCTTGGACGAAACAGACCGTGAAATGTTAAAACTTATTATAAACAAATACAACGGCGGGCCTGTCGGTCTGGATACAATAGCAGCCGCATTGGGAGAAGACGTTAGAACAATTGAAGATGTTTGCGAACCTTATCTTCTACAGGCTGGATTGTTAATGAGAACACCAAGAGGCAGAAAAGTTTCTCCGGAAGCTTATGTTCATTTGGGTTTAGGGATTTTTAATGAACAATAAAAAACTTGTTTTCATAATTTGTTTGAGTGTTTGGACAATTATTACTTTGTTAAGAGTAGTATTTCACCAACCATGGCATGACGAGGCCAATGCATGGGAACTTGCACGAAATTTTCATTGGGGTTCAATATTAGATAATTTAAAGTACGAAGGACATTTTTTTGTATGGTATTTTTTGATTTTGCCTTTTGCTAAACTTGATTTATTTTATCCGTATTCAATGCTTTTAATAAATTGGGGATTTTGCTTAGGGGCTATTTATTTGTTATGGAAAAAATTTCCGTTTAATAATGCAGTTAAAGCTTTAATAACTTTTTCATTTCCGTTTTTGGCATGTTATCCTGTAATAGCAAGATGTTATTCTGTCGGAATATTTTTATTGTTTGCTTTAGCAGCAATGTATAGAGACCGATTAAAACATCCCGTCATTTATTCAATTTTTATATTCTTTTGTGCAAATACAAGTCTAATGGCATTAATTGGTGCTTTTTTATTCGGAAGTTTTCTGATTTATGATTTATTTAAAGAAAAACAGTTTAAAGATTTTAAAATTTGTTTTGGAATTGCCGTTTTATCGGTTGTAACCTTTATTGTTCAGACTTTAAATGTTGATTTATCAAATATTCCAGAGGCAAAACTTGCAGGTTACGGATTGAATAAGGTTTTGAGTTCTTTTACATTGTTTACGCCTGCTGTTAATGCTATTTTTCTTTTGATATTTTTATTTGGTTTCGGGCTCATATTTTTTAAGGACAAGAGAATTTTCAGTTTTTTAGCATTAATTTACGCCTTTTTGCTTTATTTCTTTAATTTTTGGTATTCAGGCGATTTTTGGCATCATTATTTCTTTTTTATTTATCTTATTTGTGCCTGCTGGATTTTTGCGGATAATTGTACTATAAGTTCTAAATTAAAAAATCTTTTAACAATTTTGCTCTGTATTCTCTCTTTTATTTTAGTTTTTGATTTTAGATACGAAACTGTTTTTTTCAATTCAAAATCTAAAGTCATTGCGGATTACATAAAGAACCATCAAAATATTCATCATATATTTATAAACAGAGTTTTTTTGATGAGTCTGCCTTATTTGCACAATAGTAATTCTGATATAGTTTTAATTCAATCCGAAAATACAAATTATGATATTTATTTTAATTTTGATGACATTAAAAATGCCATGATTACATCTGATAAAAATAAAGGGAATTATCTTTATGTAAACACTTGTTCTCCGATACCTGACCTGAGAAAAGGAAATGAAATTTTAAAATTCGAATTAAAAGAAAATATAGATAACATATATTGCATATATAAAATTGACATAATTACCGATAATAGAAAACCGTGATATAATTTGATTGTTATGAAAAAGATATTGCTGTTCTTAACATGTATTATATTATTTTGCACAAATTGTTTTGCAATAGAAACTGATACCGTCCTAAAATCAGAAACAGGTCTGATAAAGCACATAGAATACACAGATGACTATGACAGCGGAAACAATAAACAAATTGTTGACGTAGAAATAAAATCCGGCAAATTCAAAGGCGAAACCGTACAAATAGAAAATGTACTTACCGGAAACCCTTATTATGATATTATTTTAAAAAGAAAAGATAACGTTATTTTACATCTGGAGCAGGCTGACGACGGAATACAATTTTTTATATCCGATATAAAGCGTGTACAGGGGTTATATTTTTTACTCGGAATTTTCATATTGCTTGTGGTCGCTGTCGGAAGAAAAAAGGGCTTAATGAGCTTAATTGCAACAGGTCTGATAGTTTGCCTTGTGATATGGTTTTTAACCCCAATGATTTTATCGGGAATAAATCCAATATTTTCAACAGTCCTGTTATGTCTTGTATCATCAGCAATAGCAGTCTACTTCGTTGGAGGATTGAACGTTAAAAGTACATCCGCAGTTTTTGGAACAGTATTAAGCCTTATATTGTCAGCCATTCTATCAGTTATAGTAATAAAAATTTCAAGATTAACAGGTTTTTGCTGCGAAGAAAGTGTCTTTTTGTACTCAGCACATCCGGAATTAAATTTTGTAGGCATTCTAACTTCTGCAATGCTGATATCAACTCTTGGTGCGGTAATTGATATAGCAATGTCCATAGCAAGCACAATTAACGAGGTTTTCGAACTGAATATGGAATTAACATTTAAAGAATTATTCCATTCGGGAATGAATGTCGGCAAAGATATCATAGGTACAATGACAAACACTCTGATTTTAGTGTATTTAGGAGGTTCTCTGCCTCTTGTTCTGCTTGCTCATAATATAGATTTAACAAAATTCTTTAACTTGAATATGGTTGTAACAGAAATAGCATCCGCACTTGTGGGAAGTATTGCACTTGTTATTTGCGTTCCTATGACCGCCGTTATAACTTCTTACCTGTTAAAATTAAAAAATAATCGTACAAATACGGAATTTGAATTTGACAACAGAAAGTGATTTAATGCTATAATAAAAGTAACAAACCAAATAATCAGAGGAAATAAAAATGATAGAAATGAGAGTAATGGGTATAGCCCTTGATACAAGAACCGGTTCACCGATAGTAGTTTTACACGATAAAGATAACAGAAAAGCGTTACCGATATGGATAGGTTCAGCAGAGGCAAGTGCAATTATAAGAAAAATCGAAAACCTTGTAGTAGCAAGACCAATGACCCATGACTTGATAATAAACATAGTAAAACAATTGGGCTACAGAATAGACAGAATAGAAATAGCAGACGTAGAAGAAGAAACATACTATGCGTCAATATACATAGTAGATAGAGACGGAAATGAAGAAGCAATAGATGCAAGACCGTCAGACGCAATAGCAGTTGCAATAAGAATAAATGCCCCTATATTGGTATCGGCAAGCGTTCTTGCAACAGGCTCAGTATCAACAGACCCTAGCAAAGACGAAGAAGAGGCAGAAGAATTCAAAAGCTTTGTCCAAAGTCTTAAACCGTCAGATTTTGAAAAAATGCTAAAAGATAAGGGCGAAACAGAAAAAGACAATTAATCATAAGAGTTTTGCAAGTATTATCGCTAAAGTTCCAATAGGTTGCTTTTTTCTTTATAAATATTTTGAAGAATATCTATAAAATCTTTTAGACATGCTCTTCTGTCACTTGAATGAATGCAAAGATAACATTTAAAATCTTCCTCACATTCAAAAGGTATCCATGCAAGTTCGTTTGTGTAATCTTTAAAAAAGCCCGGAGTAAGACAAATTCCTTTATCCGCAAGAATATTTGTTATTGTCGTATCATGATTTTCGGAATTGAAATAATCAATATTTATAGAATTAATTATTTTTTGCTGTAAAGCCTTTAATTGAGGAGGAGAGCCGCCCCCAATCATAAGTGTTCTGTTTTTTAAATCAGATATCTTTGCCGTTTTAAGTTTTGCAAGCTCGTCATCTTTTTTTGTTATTAAGTAAATTTTACTTGTATATAGATGAATCAGCCTTGTATCCGGTACATGTTTCATTTCATTATCAAAAGTAAAAAGAATATCTTGATTACCTCTTAAAAATTCTTCCGGATGATAAAAATTATTAAATATCGGCGTAATTGAAATATCAACATATTTTCTATGGAATTCTTTAATAGCCTGAGGAAGAAAATAAAGACAAGAACGAACAGGCATACCTATTGTAATATTATCGGAATATTTTCTGCTAAAATTTTGACCCTGTTCTATTGCACGCTGAATTTGTTCTTTTATACTTTTTAAAGTTGTTACGAATTGTTTTCCCGCAGGAGTCAGAACAGCACCTTTCCCCGACCTTTCAAACAACATAAATTTCAATTCTTTTTCAACCTCTTTTATTTGGTACGTTAATGTTGACTGCGAAATAAAAAGATTTTCGGCAGCCCTGTTAAAATTCTTTGTTTGAGCAAGCTCCAGTATATAATCTATCTGTTTTGTATTCATAATAAAATTTTATATTAATCGAATAATTAAATCAATAATTAAACATTTTAATTTGAAAAATAAAACGATATAGTTTAAACTAAAAAATAAGAAGTAAAAGGAGATAAATATATGCAGTACGTAAAATTAGGTAATACAGGAGTAGATGTATCAAGAATTTGTTTAGGATGCATGAGTTTCGGAAAACCCGGTAAAGAAAACGGCGTTTTCCCATGGGCAAAGGATTACGAAGAGGCAAAACCTATATTTAAAAAAGCCGTTGATTTAGGCATAAATTATTTTGACACGGCAAATGTATATCAGCTTGGCAGTTCCGAAGAATACACAGGAAAATTTATTAAAGAATTCGGACTTGACAGAGATGAAATCGTAGTTGCAACAAAGGTTCATTTTGCAATGCGTGAGGGAAGACCAAACGGAGCAGGCTCAAGCAGAAAAAATATTATGGCAGAAATCGACCATAGCTTAAAAAGATTAGGATTAGATTACGTTGACTTGTATCAAATTCACAGATTAGACCATGAAACACCAATGGAAGAAATAATGGAAGCTTTGCATGATGTTGTAAAATCAGGTAAAGCAAGATATATAGGTGCATCCGTAATGTGGGCATGGGAATTCGAAAGATTAAACCAGATAGCAGAACGAAACGGTTGGACGAAATTTGTATCTATGCAAAACCAATATAATCTGATTTATAGAGAAGAAGAAAGAGAAATGATGCCGTTATGTCAGGACAGAAAAGTTGCAGTTGTGCCATGGAGTCCGCTTGCGGGAGGAAGAACGGCACACCCATGGGGCACAAAAACTCACAGAAATTCTATCGATGAAGTTTCACCTGCAGTATGGCCGACAGAAGAACAAGACAAAATTGTAGTTGATAATTTAGAAAAAATATCAAAGGAATTAGGCTATTCTATGGCTCAAGTATCTTTGGCATGGATGCTGTCAAAACCTTATATAACATCACCAATAGTAGGATGTACCGCTGTTAACCATGTTGAAGAAGCAGTATCAGCTATTGATATAAAACTTTCAGAAGATATAATAAAAAGACTTGAAGCACCATATGTGCCTCATATTAAGACAGGTGCGTTTTAGATATTATATTAAAAGGAGAAAAATATGAAAGTATTATTATTAAACGGTTCACCGCACAAAAACGGCTGCACATATACAGCTTTGGAAGAAATCTCAAAAACACTAAACGAAGAGGGCATAGACTCAGAGATTTTTCAAATAGGATTTGACATAATCTCAGGCTGCAGAGGCTGTAATGCTTGTGCTAAGCTTGGTAAATGCGTTATAGATGATAAAGTGAATGAATTTATAGAAAAAGCAAAGAATTTTGACGGATTTGTATTTGGTTCTGCTGTTCACTATGCAGGTGCAACAGGCTCTATAACATCATTTTTAGACAGAGCATTCTTTGCTGCATTTAGAGCAGGAAAAGGCGAAGTCTTCCTACACAAACCGGGTGCAGCAATCGTAAGTGCCCGCAGAGCAGGTACAACCGCAACCTTAGACCAGCTAAACAAATATTTCACAATAACACAAATGCCGATAATTTCAGGCAGATACTGGAATATGGTTCATGGATACACTCCTGAGGATGTAAAAAAAGACTTGGAAGGTATGCAAAATATGAGAATTCTTGCCCGCAATATGGCTTGGCACCTAAAATGCAAAGAGGCAGGAGAAAAAGCAGGCGTACCAATGCCAAAAACAGAAGAAGTCGTTTTCACAAATTTCATCCAATAGCTGCAAAAAAATCTTACAAACTATTGAAAATTCTTGCGGCAGTTTAACCGATTTTTAAAAATCAGGCGTTTAACAAATCGTCTGATTTTTTGTATATAATAAAAACATGCAAATTTAGTTGGAATAATATTATGAACATAAATGAAATTAAAAATGAACTGAAAAACATTAAAAGAACTTCTTTTGGAATATCAATTCCGGAGTTGAGGAAATTTGCAAAAAGGATTGCAAAAAAAGATTATCTGACACTTTTTAATGATAATGATTTTGATACATTTGAAATCAAACTTCTTCATGCATTTACAATCGGTTATGTCAATGAAGATATAGAAACTTTGTTAAAATATTTTGAAAAATTTATTCCGTATGTTAACGATTGGGCAGTAAATGATTCTTTATGCCAAAACTTTAGGATTGCAAGAAAATATCCTGAACAGGTCTGGAATATGCTTATGAAATACAAAAATTCAAAAAAAGAATTTGAAAGCCGCATAGTATCAGTTACATTGCTGTCACACTTTTTGAACGACGAATACATAGATAGAGTTTTTGAAATTTTAAATGAGCTAAATACTGATGACTACTATTCTCAAATGGGTATAGCATGGGCAATTGCAACAGCCATGGGAAAATACCCGAAACAAACTGAAGAATATTTAAAATCCGATAAAAATAAACTTGATAAAACAACCTACAACAAAGCACTGCAAAAAATAAGAGAATCTTTAAAAGTACCGTCAGATATAAAAGAAATGACAAAAACATTAAAAAAATAATTGGTATCTACACAAAAAATAAAAATATTTATCCTCGCAAAAACCTTGAAAATCAACCTTAAAGTAGTTATTTAAGGAATTAAAAAATAATTATTATTTTAAAAAATCTTTTCATATGCGTTTTTAAATTCTAACTGTTATTGCACTTATTTTTTTACTTGCTATAATTCTCTTGAAAAGTTAAGGGGATATTATTTATGAAAAATGCATTTAATTATATGTTCAGAGATACCGATTTCTTAAAGAAAACATATGTTTTCTTTTTGTTCATACTATTTTCGGTAACAGTATCAAATTATGCAAATCTTTTACAACCAAATTCAATTACGGGAACAAACTGGTATTACGTAGCATTATCATTCATTACGGCGATTGTAATGTTCATCCCGCAAGGATATATACTTTCATTAATAAAATCAGCCGTTCATCAGGAAGAAATCTGCTTTTTACCTAATGTTGACATAAAAAGAAATTTCATTCAGGGATTAAAAATTTCAGTAGCATTCGGACTTTTATATTTCCTTATAATAGCGTTGCTGAGTGTTCTTTTGACAGTAAGCCTTGTTGCAGGATTGACAACAGGAGATAAAACTTATTTTTATATCACTATTGCGGTTATACTGTTTGTATTATTTATTTTATTCTGTTATTTTCCTGTATTTACCTGGATGTTTGCATTTAAAGACAACTTTTTAACATATTTCAGATATATTTTGGCAACAAAAATTTTCTGCCTGGATTTCAAACGTTATGTATTATACTTTACGGTTATAACAGTAATAATGGTTACGAGTGCATTCATTACGGGAAAACTTTCTAATCCTGTATATTTAAAAAATCCTTTAGCTTTCGCAGCAATTACTATTGTAGATTCACTTATAATGTATTACGTAATGTTAGTATTGGCGTATTTAATTGCAAAATCAATAAAACCAACAGAGGCATTTGAACTATTGGGAGTATTCCAATACGAAAAGACAGAAGAAACAGAAACATCAGAGCCTGAAACAAATTCTGATGAAACAGAAACAGAAAACTAAATTAAAATTAGAATTCTAAAAGTTTTAACAACGAGGGCGTACAGGCTGTTTTAGCAGCCTGTACGCCCTCTAAAATATAAAAAGTATCAACTCAGATAGCATTAACATTTCTTAACAACAAGAGAAAAACTATAAAGTTATAGAAAAAATTGCCGATAACACACATGTAAATAATCAAGGGTGTGTGTATATGGTAAATTCAATATCAGGTATCGGTTCTAATTTTACAACAGCTGGTCCTGCAGTATCGTTTGGCTGCAGCCAGCTAAGTGAAGATTTAATCAGAAGATTAAAAGAACTAGGCATTGACCCTACAAAAGTTTCTTCTGCATCAGAGGCAAGAAATTTAATAGCACAAAAAGAAAAAGAATTAAAAGCCCAACAAAATTTACAAGTTCAAGGCGAACAACAAAAACCGTCTTCAACAGTAGACATGAGACAGTTGAAAGACGATATCGGAGAATTAGGTAAAAAAATCGGTATCAATCCTGATTCAATAAAAGATTTGTCAAAAATAGTTGATGCATACCAAGTAGGTGTAAGCAATTACGTTGCAGCAGCAAAACAAACAGCAGGAGTACAAGGCATTAAAGGTGCGGAAAAAGCATCAAATATTGATATAAAAGAAAAACCTGAAAACATCCAAGCTGCATTTGTAAGCATCAGAGACAGAGTTAATACTGTTGAAAACGAAAAGAAAGCAGCTTTTCAAGGTCAAGATATGCTTGCAATTTTAAATAAACTTCAATTAGGTTTATAATAAAATTTTACCCAAATTATTAACACTTTTCTTTCCTAACAAACTAACATTAACAAGGATAATCTTTTTTGGATTATCCTTTTTATTTTTTAAGCTTTTTGCGGTATAATATCAGCAAAGGGGTAGGTATTTTATGAAGAAAAAAATTTTAATAATCTTGGGCAGTCTTGCAGGAAGCTTAATTTTACTTGCATATTTAGCATTTTTATTTGTGTTGCCGAATGTAATTGATTTAAATCAATACAAACCTTTAATCCAAGAGGCGGTAAAAGAGCAAATTCCGTTAAATACAGATTTTAAAAATGCAAAAATTTCAGTAACGCCAATGCTGTCTGCGGGAGTAAAAATTGACGATATATCTGTGAAGTTTGAAGACGGAACTACGCTGTTTTCAGCCGACAATGCAACAGTAAGAATTGCACTGCCAAGTATTTTTGTTTTAACGGTAAAAGTTCCGACTTTAGAGGTTAATAACCCAAAATTAAATTTCACTATTATTGATGGTAAACAATTTAAAATTTTAACGCTTGTAGAACAAATTTTGCAAAAGCAGGAAGAAAGTGTTGTGGCAAATGACACGCAAACAGCACAAGAATTGCCGATTGACCCGAGCATAATAAGAATAAAAATTCCAAACATAAAATTAAACAATTATGATGTAACAATCACAGATGAACAATCAGGTCATAAATTGGAACTCAAAGGCGACCAACTAAGACTGGGCTATTTCAACGGAAAAGTCCTAAAAGCAAAAACTTCGGCAGAATTCTACAGTGACGAAAATAAAAATATAACAGCAGATATTGATATTAATACTTACTTACCTAAAGTTGAGGGTTTAGACGAAGAAGACGATAAACCGGAACGTGTTGAACTTCCTTTCGTAAATCCTGTTTTGATGTACAGACAATACGATTTGAAATCAAACATTGCGGCAAAAATAAAAACTCGTGAGAAAAACGGATTGGTTAAAATAAACGGATTTTTAAATATTGATGATACAACGCTAAATCTTTCAAATTATAGACTTCCGACCTGCTATTTTCACGGAAAATTCAACGGCACAAAGACCGATATTGATACCGACATAGCAGTTACACAGTCTCAAAGATTAAAAATTTTAGGAATGCTTGATTACGGCAAAAATCCTAAAATTGATATGAGTTTTAATTCTGACCGTATATATTTTCAGGATTTAATTACACTTGCAAAAGCATTCTTAGATTCTATACATGTAAGAAATGATTTAAATTTAATAAAAGGTAAGGGTTATATTGAAGCAAATGCCGATGTTAAATCAAACCTTAAAAAACTGGTTTCAAACGGAAAAATAGAAGTTCGTGACGGAGCTATAATTAACAAAAATATTAATCTTGGTATAACAGGTGCAAATGTTAATTTAATTTTTGATAACAATAATCTTGACATAAAAGATACATATATGTATATCAATAACGCACCATTAAAGGCTGAAGGAAACATTAATGAAAAATCCATTGCAGATATAAAAATTTATGCAAATCAAATCCCTATTTCAGGATTGTTTAGGGCATTTGCACCGAAAGAAGTAAAAAAATCAATCAGCATTAATGACGGTAAATTAACACTTAATTCAGAAATTAAAGGTAAGTTAAAAACAGCAGTCTGCAAAGCAAAAATTGATTTAGATAACTTCTTAATGCAGGATTTGGCAGGCTCAATAAGAATTACTGACGACAACTTAAATATCGTTCTAAATTCTGACGGCGACTCAAAAGTAAATAATATTGATATAGTTAACAAAGGCTTGTCAATTGTTCTTCCTCAAGTAAATTCGCTAATAAAAGATAATCTTTTAAAAGTTAATATAACAGGTTCAAAATTAACAATTGAACCGACAGATATAATGATAAACAGCAATTCAAAAATAACATTTGACGGAATAATTGAGTCCGATAAAAAAGAACCGTTATTTAATATAAACGGAAAAGGAAGTCTTTCTGCAGCAGATTTAAGAAAATTTGCAGGTTTGCAGGCCGAGCCGTTTATTGCCGCAAAAGGAGAAATTCCTTTAGAATTAGCAGTGAACGGAGATATGAAACGTCAGAATTTGATATTAAGATTACTTGCCGATGCAAATAATTATATTACATATTCGGACTATAAACAGCTCCACGGAAAAGATACCGTAATACAAGCAAAAGTTGATTTTAAAGGCAGCAGATTAAAAATTAAAGATACAGGTCTGTTTATAAGAACAACATCAACAAACGAAAACGGTGAAGTCACTGAAAATCTTAAGCCGGTTTCACATATATCAGGAACTATAACAAACTTAAATTCAACACCGTTTATTAACGTAATAAAAATCACAATTCCTGAAAATTTGGACGGAAATCTTGTCGGATTTAAAAATGCAGGATACACACTTGATAAAGGAAAATTATTTATATTTGGAAATGCTGATGCACCAAGATTTAGAGGTAATCTTGGAATTTCAAAACTATATATAAAAGACCTTTTGACAAGTTTAGACAGCTTAAATCTGGCATTCAAAGGAAAAACTCTCTCAATATATGCCAAAAATCTTTTATTAAACGGTTCTGATATTTCTGCACAAACGGATATTTCGCTTGAACCGTCTGCGATTTTAAATGTTTCAAATTTAAGATTAACATCAAAATTGCTAGACCTGGATAAATTAATGACCGTATCAGATAAAGCCATGAAAATGATACCGCCTGCACCTGCAAATTCAGCACAATCAAATTCTGCACAGGCAGATATTCCTGTTAATTTAACAAACAGCTCTATAAGCTTAAACCATATTAAAACAGGAAATATTAACGTCTATAATACAACTTCAAAACTGGCACTTTACAGAAATATTTTATATATAAATGATTTAAAAACAAAAGCTTTTGACGGAAAAATCAACGGCGACGTCTCAATGAATTTGATAACCAATCTTCTAAAAATAAAAGTTAGCGGCAAAGACATAGACACCGATAAAATGATGACCGATACCGCAGGAATGAAAGATACATTAAGCGGAAGATTACAATTTAACACAGATATATCAATCGACGCAGCAGCGGCAAATTACGAAGAACAAATGAAATCCTTAGCTGGAAATCTTGATTTTACTATTTTAAACGGACAATTCGGGCCGTTCGGAAAATTGGAAAACATGATTTTAGCGGAAAACATTAGAGAATCACAATTCTTCCAAACCGCAATAGGAGGAATGCTAAGCGGACTAACATCGATTGACACAACCCATTACAAAGAACTAAAAGGAGACTTGTTGTTTAAAGACGGAATAACAACAATCAATTCAATAACTTCTGACGGAAACGTATTGACATTACTGGTATTTGGAGATTTTGACCTTATAAAAAATGCGGCAGACATGAAAGTCAGAGCCCGCTTAGCATCAATGGTGTCAAATATTTTAGGGCCATTGGCAAGTGTAAACCCTGTAAATTTGGTAAAAGTAACACCCGGGTTAAATGTTGCCTCAGCTAAAATGTTTTCACTATTTACACAAGCTGTAACAAGCGAAGAATTAAGTCAAATTCCTGAATTTGACACAAAAACAGACAACTTTAACGCAACAAATTTCCAAATCATCGTAAAAGGAGATGTGGCAAAGCCTTTAAAACTGGTAAAATCATTTAAATGGCTTGCATTACAGGATGAAATCAATAAAGCTTCAGAATTTGTTGCATCACTTCCCGAACCTGATTCTTTAGATGAAACAATGGCAGATATTGAGGCTCAACAGGCAGAAGAGGCCAAAACTTCTACAAAAATAAAAAATATCTTTTCAAAAAAAGATAAAAAGTTAGAAGAACAAAAGAAACTTGAAACTCAAGAAGCACTAAAGAAAATGCGGGAAGACTCAGAAAAAAATAACATTTAAAAAGGAACTTTATGCGTCTAATAACACAAAAAAAGACATGGGATGATAAATTAAAGGCAGAACTTTTAAAACCGCTGCTAAAATTTGTATTCTCTATAGAAAAACATCTTGCACTTTTTAAAAATTATAATTACCAAGATACAGAACCTGCAATATACGCAATGTGGCATGCCCATCAATGCTGCATATTCGGACTAAAAAAAGAAACAATCGCAAGAACAAATGTTTTAGTAAGCAGGTCTGCAGACGGAGACGTTATTGCATACGGAGCGGAATATTTAGGGTTTAAAACCATAAGAGGTTCTGCAAATAGGGCAATTTTAAACAAAGGCGGAGTAAGTTCTACAATAGATATGATAAAAGCCCTTGAAAATGGAGAAAACATCGCAATAATGATTGACGGCCCGAACGGCCCTGCTAAAGAAGTAAAAAAAGGCATTACTATGATTGCAAAGCACACAGGTATGCCAATTATTCCGATGACATGGTATTCACCATCAAAAACTATGATAACCATTCCAACTTGGGATAAATTGAGATTTCCTGTAGGATTGACAAAAATTGTAAATCTGTATGCAGAACCTATTTATGTCCCGAAAGATGCATCAGAAGAAGATGAAAAAAACATAAGAGAACATTTGAAACAAGAACTTTTAAGATTGGATGAACTCGCACCGGAAAAATTTAAAGAAGTTTGGAGTAAAAAAGATAAAAAATAAAGGTAATTATATACAAGTCTACACAAATAATAAAAATATCATATTTGATATTTCACTTCTAATTCGTTAATTTCAACCACAGCCCTCATAACTCGTGCTTACGCACTCAAACAAATTCGGGCTTGCAATTATTTCAATAAACGAATTTACGAAGTTCCATAAAGATATGATATTTTTATTATTTATGTAGACATAAACTTATGTAAATATAATCACCAAAATAAATTTATACTTTTGTAAATATATTACCCTGAAACTATCAAGTTTTATATTTACGGCCGTTAAATTAAGTGTAATAATTCCGATTATTACCCGTTGGGCATGCCAAAATTTTGTAAAATAATATTAAAATAGCTATAAATAAACGATTTTAAACTTTTACAAGAAAACCATGCCGTAGTAAAATAAAATAATCACCACTATAAATAGGAGACATATATGTTTAACGTTTCATTCTTAGGAAAAAGAGAAGACAAAAACACAGTAGAACAATTAAAACAACAGGGTGACGCCCTAACACTGAATAATCAACGCAATATTAACAATGCGATTGACAAGC
Organism: bacterium; assembly: GCA_017478515.1. Lineage (GTDB taxonomy): Bacteria > Cyanobacteriota > Vampirovibrionia > Gastranaerophilales > Gastranaerophilaceae > UBA791. The sequence continues at coordinate 24,110 of JAFVDH010000017.1, read as the reverse complement.
TCTCTGAAGATTCCTCGGAAGAAAACATTAAATTTTTGATGAACGTAGCTCAAGGCTTGAGATACGGAACAAGTTTCGACCTTGACGACAAAAAAACAAATAACGACTGGAAAGGCAAATTAAAAGCTGCAACTGAAAAGGCTTTGTCTAATACTGATTCGCCTAATAAGGCAAAACTTCAAGAACAATTTAAAGCAACATTTGTCGATAAAAAAGAAATGTCTGATGACGAAAAAGCAATAATGAATTTGCGTAATAAAATTATGCAGACAAAAGGACTTCCTCAGGCAATGAATGAGTCGAAAATTGATGCTGTAAAAAATATCTCTAAAAACTTGGACTACTTTGTTATTTCAACGGAAATTACAACAAAAGAAAAGAAATCATGTCTTGAAAAATTAAACAAATTAATGAGCCCTGAATACAAGATAAATTCTCAATTAAAAGATAAAAAACCTCAAGTATTGGGCGAATTGTTGAACGATTTGGTTGTAAAAACGGCCGAATCAGACAAACCTATAATAAAAACAACAAACCAAAGACACCACGGTATGTGTGCCGCTATTTCAACATCAAGAAAAACAATGGCTTATGAATACAAAGATAAATACGTAACAATGATTATGGAAGAATTGAATAATAAGCCTGAAATGGAAGTTTATGACCCGACAAAATTGGGAACGGGTAAGAAAATTTCTGTTCAAAAAACTGACGTTGATTTTGACTACGCAGATGACAAAGGATACAGAATTCTTGATGCATCAGCATTACAATGGATGAATATAGCAGGAAATACAGGAAACGGCTCTACTCAATCAACTCATTTTTCAGCGTTTGATAAAGAATTTTTCGATACGTTCCACGATGCACGTTATATGAGAGATTTTGATGACCCAAAATTAGTTCCGCATCAAAACCACCTAAGAGCCTTGGAAAAAGCTGAAGATTTTATATCATCGGCAAGAAAAGGTATTCAAAAACGTGAAAAAGAAGCCGTAGAACAAAGACAAAATGCCAAATTTAACGCTCAAACAGTAGTAAAAGCAAATAAATCTTTAACTAATGAGCTAAAAGCCCTAATGCCAGAAAAAAATGACGAAGAAATAAACAAAGTTCTAAACCGTTTCTTAAAAATGGGCGAAGTAAAAGGTAAACAATCAGATGACCTTCATTTCCACGATTATGAAGAAGAATACATGAAAAAACAAAAAATGGCAAACTTCATAAAAGCGGAAAATCCAAACGTAAAACAAGAAGATATTGACTCAAGAATGGAAAATATCTTCAACATGTACGAGCTTTCAACAGAAACAACAGAGGCTATGAATAAAGAAATTATTCCAAAATCTCCTGAAAACAAAATGAGAAAGCTATATCAACCGCTATATGAAGCAGCAGCATCATACAGAACAGCTCAAGATAAAAAACTTGATGTTCCTGAAAACTTGGAAAAAGAAGTTAAGAGATATGGTTTGTCTAAAGATGCAACCAAAGCCGATGTTATGAAAAAATACGAAAACGAGGGAAAAGTTGTATCAGAACCTATTTTAAGAAGCCTTCAAGATAAATACAACAAAATAGCAAAATATGCAGCAGTTGTAGAAAAAGCCGAAGTAAAAGGTGAAAAACTTGATATGCCTGATTTGTATGTTATGTCTGATGAAGAAAAGAAAGCTTTAGACAATGTGTCTAAAAACTTGAATAAAATGTACTCAGAAATAACAAGAGAAACAAAATCAAAACAAAAAGAACTTGAAAAACCGCTAAACGAACTTGCCAAACAAGTCGGAAAAGAAACAGGAAGTTTCTGGGTAAATAAAGAGGGCCAATCAGGTTTATGCACACCGCAAGAAATAAGAATACTTGAACAAATGACAGGTAAACCGTTCTATGCGGAAGAAAGCGTAGAAGTTGCTGCCGAAAAAATTAAAAAAGGCCCGCACTCAGGTATAAGCGGAACATCAGTATACCATAACGACCATGGCGGACACGCTATGTATATAGCAGATGTTGCTCCGTTACTTGTAAAAGACCCTAAAACAGGAAAAGTTGAAATAAAAGACGCAATAATGCACGATAACACCTGGGGTGAAAAAGAATTAGACAAAACATGGATTGATTCTCATGGTCTTTTAAGAACTGATTACAGCTGCGGACGTGGCGGTAAAGACGGTTATATCACAAACTCTGCTTGGCAAAACGGTACTCTTGTAGAAGATTTTAAATATGAACCGGGCTCTATTAAAGGTGAAAAATTTAAAATGTTCTTTGATGCAATTTTACCAACAGTAAAAAATGATACAACATCAACGGCACAAACATTAGTAGAAAATGCTTTTGTCGGCCCGCAAATTAATATGAGTAAAATAGCTCAAGTTATGCAAGCGTTGAAAAATGTTCCTGCCGAAAATCTTGACAAAATAATGGAAAGAGCTGAAAATGCCGGCGAAACCAAAGAACTGATTGAAGCTCAAGTTATGAAAGATATCGATAATATTAAATCTGCGGATGATGTTTCTAAAACTCACAAAAATACTCAAAATTATTTGAGCAATATCGCAGAAAATATGTCTTTCACAAAAGATAAAGCATCTAAAGCTATTTTATCGGCGTTAAAAGACTCAAAAGTTAATGCTAAAAACATAGATTCTATTGAGGATAAAAACTTTGTTGTTCTTAAAAACTTTATAGATACAAAGTTTGATCCTAAAGATAATGAGGCTTTTGTTGAAAAATTTAATGAATTAAAGAATATGCCTGAAACTGAATTGAAAGAATTGGTTAAAACATCTTCAGACAAGGAATTGAGCTTAAAAGAAATAACTCCGTTTGAAGTTGCAAGACAAATCAAAGGTCTTGAAAAAGCACCTACAAAAGCTCTTGAACAAGCAATCTTTATGGATTCTTTACAAGACAACATCAAGCTTACAGAAAAAGGAAATTCTTTTGAAGAGGCATTCTTTATACTTCAACGTGATTGGAACAATTTGAACACAACAAAAGAATTAAAAGCAATAAAAGATAAATTCTTCCATCAACACGGAGTAAGAGCCGCTTATCCTGAATGCTCTTTGACAACACCTGAAGAAACAGCCGAACTTGCACAAAGTTTCTCTGATAAAATAAAACAAGGTGTAGAGCTTATAAATGTATTAAAACAAATGGAAGACGGCAAAGTTGACAAACAAGGCTTGACAGATGAACAAATAGCCCTTGCAAAGAAAAACCAATTGGCAGATATTGCAGAGGGTAAGAAAATATTTATTGAAGCAAATATTGAACCTCAACACAGACACGTAGTTGCGAAAAAATTGAACAACTACCTATCAGATGCTGTTAAGGGCAGAAATACAGAGGCAAGTTATAAAGAATTTGCACAAAGTTTCGATAAATATCATGTAATGAATAATCCGAAAGAATTGTTAAAAGAATTCATAAGATTAACAAAATCTGAAGACCCTGCGAAAAAACAAATGGCTCAAGTATACGAAAGCTATATGGTAAAAGGATGCTACGAATTAGCAAAATTTGACACAGCGGTAACAATGATGAGCGAAGCATCAAAAGGACATATGCACGAAGTAGAAAAAGATTTAACATCAATCAAAACTCCTGCAGAATGGGATGATGCAGCACATCAAGAACATGATTTGTCTACAGATGAGGGATTTTATTCATTTATGACCGCATCACAAGAAAACTGCGGTGTAGACAACGCACTTACAATGATAAATCATATAGGCAAAAACGATAGAGCAATGAATTTAGAAATGCAGCATATCGGAGAGCTTGATGATTTAAAACAAATGATGAGTGCAGATAATATTATGCAAATTGCAGAACTTATTCAAACAAAATCAGACTTTGTAAGCGGATTGGATTTGAAAAAATATCCGAAAGAACAAAAAATGCAAGAACAATATATGGCAAAAATTGATGACGTAATTAATTACATAAACCAAAATGCAGCCAAAATATTGAGTCAAGCTCAATAAAAAAGTAAAGTAAAAGTAAGAGGGCGGGTTGAACAAAATTGTTCAACCCGCCCTCCATTTCTTTAAAATCGAAAAAGAGAATGACTTTTTAGTCACTCTCTTTTTATAAAATTTACACAAGTTTTTGCAGAATATTGTTATAAATATTTTCAGAGGCGGTATTATTTTTGTACCCAAGTCTATTTAAGGCATTAACCCGTTCTTCTTTCATAAAATCATTTTGAGGAACTTGTTCCAGCAAGGTTTTCAATTCATCCAGGTTATTAGCCTTATAATAATATTTCACAATTTGATTTACCGTTTCGTTATAAGGAGTTGCATCAGGAGAAATAAGGTGAATTACAGGATTTTCCGTTAAAAAGTATTCACCCAAAAAGGAACTGCAATCGGTTATAAGTAATTTTGATTTGTTAAAAAGTTCCAAATAATCGCCGTGTTCGTATCTTAAACCGATTTTATCCCATTCATCATAATATTTTTCCGCCTGTTGTTCACTCATCAAATTATTATCAATGAGAGCTTTTTTTAGTAGCGGATGAGGTTTGAAAATCCATTTTTGCTCAGGATGAGATTTTGCATAATCGAGCAGGAATTCTCCGTTCCATTCAAAAGTTCCGTAAGCGATACCCTTTTTGCAAACAGTCCAATGCGGAGCGTAAATTATAAATTCGTTTTTTTCTTTTTTGTTAAGTTTAAAATAATCCAAAAACGGCTGTCCCGTAACTATTACATTTTTAGCCTTGTTAGACATTTTTTCTTCGTAGAAATTTTTTGTTATTTCATCGAAAACGCAGTAATTTTCGACGTATTGGTGAAATCTCAAGTAATAATCAATCGGTGCTGAAGTCGTCGGGAAATAATACGGAACATAATAAGTAAGAGCAAACTTTGAACAAACAACCGGCCCTTGGGAAGTTTCTACATACCACGGATGCTGATAGATGATTATATCAGGTTTAAATTTTTTAAACGGAATATGTTTTTCATTTCTTATATCATAAGCAAAATCAACATTCATGCCTTTTTTAAAGAAAAATTCATGAGTATTTCTTATGTCTTTTATTGTTTGAAAACTCGGATTTTCCTTATTTTTGGCGGAATTTCTTGTAACAAGTATTTTCACGTTAAATTTATCGCTGTTTTCAAATAACTCGTATAACAACTGGCATTTCCATTTAGTTTCGTCATAGACATAGAAAGCGACATTTATTTTTTTTTCGTTTTTGTATTTATTTTTTAAGCGTTTTAGTACTTTTGTATAATTTTTTTCGATGTAAGCCAAATTTTGAGAGATTTTTTTATTATAAAAAAAATCTTTTAGATTATCGTTTTTGAAGATTTTATACAGGCAATTGCCGATTTTTTCATAAGGAATATACATAATCGTAATTTTATAAGATTATTGTATTTTCATCAAGTTTGTAATATTTAATCATTTATATTTTTATATAATTCTTCTAACTTAGATATAGAAAAAGTTTCTAATTTTTTATTTATTTTATTTATAAGTTCAATTTTTATTTTTGAATTATTAATGCTTAATACTTCAGATGGCTCAATATTAAAGGCTTCTGCGTATTTTTCTATTAACTCTGCCGACGGATAGCTGTTACCTGTTTCAATAAAGCTTTGATATTTAGATGCAATATTTACTTTTTCAGCAAGAGCACTTTGTGTAAGGTTATTTTGCAGTCTCAATTCTTTTATTCTCTGTCCGAGTTGTTGTTTTAAATTCATAAGCCTATTTCTATTATGACCGATTTTGAATTTTCATAAACTATATTAAATATTGATTATTGACTAAAATCTATATTTAGTATATACATGTCAATATATAATATAGATTTTTACCAATAATATATTTAATTTATGGATAAATAATGTCAAAAACATTACCTATAAAAGATTTAGCAACAATAAACAAAATAAAAGATTATTATATAAAAGAACAGAATTATCGGGATTTGCTGTTGTTTTTGTTAGCAATCAATACGGGTTTAAAACTAAATTTTTTGTTAGGGTTAAATGTCAATGATGTAAAAAGAAAAAACAGCATAGAAATTCCGTATGAAGTCGGAAATGGGAATGCAACCCCAAATAATATAAAAAAAGAAATATTTTTTAACAACGAAGTAAAGCAATTAATAAAAAATTTAACCCAAAATTCAAATGCTGCAGAACCGCTGTTCAAATCAAAAAGAGGAACGAGACTCGAAAGAACAACTGTTTTCCGAAATTTTAAAAGAGTTTGTAAAACTCTCATGCTTGATGATAAAATTTCAATTTTGTCGTTGAGAAAAACCTTTGGATTTCATTATTACTTGAAAACAAAAGACCTGATGTTTCTGCAAAACTTTTTTAATCAATCTTCAATATCTTCAACAATAAATTTTATAGGAATTAATAAAGATTTTGACAGCAGCTGTAATCTTACATTGGCTGTTAATTTGTAATTTGGTTGTATGGAGCAAAATATTTTGAGCATTAAAGATAAGCTATTTTCAATAAAAAACAAGGGCATACACAAGATTATAACAGTTTTAGGCATAAAATTAAAAATAAAAGCTCCCGGAATATACGCTAATGTTCAAAATAATTATAATAAGGTTCTAAAAAAGTTAAAGCACAAAGCTAAAGGGGAAAAAATAAATATTGTTTTTGTATCAAATGAACCTCAAAAATGGACTTATAATTCGTTATATAAAAAATTCGAAAACTCCGAGTATTTTAATCCGATAATAGTTGTTTACCCTTTAGAAAGACTAAACAAGGAGGAAAAATATAAATACCAAAACGAACATTATAATTTTTTTGCAAACAAAGGATTTAATGTTGAATACGGATATGAAAACGGCAAAAATCTCCCTGTAAAGAATTTTAATCCTGATATAGTTTTTTATCCTCAGCCCAGTGATAAAATAGATGAAAACAGTCCTAATAATGTATCAGAATTTGCACTGACAATGTACAGCCCTTATGGAGTTCTTACATTCAAAAATAAAAATAATTATAAACAGGATTTTCACAAATTTTTGTTTGCCTATTTTTGTGAACACGAATTGAACATAAAACGTTATGAAACCTATAAAAAGGGTAATTCTAAAAACTGTATAAGTGTAGGTTATCCTAAACTTGATGAATATTTAGAAGAATATTATATTGATAAATCTAAATATTGGAAACATCCTGATAAATTCAAAATTATTTATGCACCGCATCATTCGTTTAAAAATAACGGTTCTACCCATATTAGTACTTTTTTGGAAAATGGCAGATTTATATTAGAACTTGCAAAACTATATTCAGAGAAAACAACATGGATATTCAAACCACATCCAAGGCTAAAATATGTGTTAAAAGAAAATGGGTATATGAATGAGTCTGATATAGAAAAATATTGGAATGAATGGAATTCAATCGGCAAAATTTATGATTCAGGAGATTATTTAGATATTTTTAAATCTTCCGATTTGATGATTACAGACTGCTCATCTTTTTTAATCGAATATTTGCCGTCAATGCACCCGCTGATAAGATTAGTTAAAAAGAATAGTCTTGCAGTTAATGATTTTTGCAAAAAATGTATTAGTCAATACTATTTTGCTAACGATAATATTGAACTTCAAAATATTTTTGAAGATTTAGTAATAAAGAAAAACGATTATAAAAAGGAAGAGAGAAAAGAGCTTGTAAAAGAGATTCTAGATAAAAATCAATCATCCGCAGACAAAATATATAATTACATATTAAAATTACTGGAAATTAAATAATGAAAAAACTATTAACCGAAATATCAAAAATACTTACTATATTTATTTTTAATAAATCCAAACGTCGAATACAAAGATATATGATTAGACGAGCATTGTGGACAAAATATTACGGCAAACAGGTTATAAAAACTGCAAAAAGTATTGGTAAAGATTTTTATTGCAGCGGAAGATCAACAGTTAATAAAAATACCATAATAAAAGATTACGTATGTTTTAACGGACTGACAGTTGCAGGGTCAGGAAATATAACTATCGGAAGTTATTTTCATTCGGGCGTAGAAATAATGATAATTGCACAAAACCATAATTATGACAGCGGAGATTTTATTCCATACGGAACTGATTATGTATATAAAGATATAGTGATTGAAGATTTTGTATGGCTTGGAAGCCGTGTAACAATACTTCCCGGTACACACATCGGTGAGGAAGCAATTATCCAAGCAGGTTCTGTTGTTCATGGAGAAATTCCGCCTTATGCAATCGCAGGCGGTAATCCTGCTAAGGTATTTAAATACAGAAATATTGAACATTTCAAAAATTTAAAGGAACGAAAAAAATTTTTAACCGCAAAAGTCTATTGTGAAAAAGTTTATGGAAAAGAGGGGTAAATGAAAAATACCGTAAAGAAAATTATTACTTTCGGAGTTTTTGATATGTTCCATTTTGGACATTTAAGATTATTCCAAAATATAAAAGACACATTCGGAAAAGATTCATTTTTAATAGTATGCGTTCAAAGCACAGAAAATATTCTTAAATATAAACCTAAAACTAATGTTTTCTATTCTACGGAAGACAGAGTTTCAATGATTAAAAATCTCAAGTGCGTAGATGAAGTAAAAATTTATGACGATATAGATAAAGATATAAAAGAAGTGGAATTTGATGTTTGGGTAAAAGGCCCTGACCAATCGCATCAGGGATTTCAAGATGCTATGAAATGGTGTGATGAACATAATAAACAATACGTTGTTCTAAACAGAACCGAGGGAATATCTTCAACTTATTTAAAAAATATGATTAATGATTTGAGAAATAGAAAGAGTTCAAGATGAATAATAAAAAAAATATAATAGGAATAATTGGTGGGAATGGAGTTGCTGCAACTAATAAATTAAATGAACTTATTGAGATTGAACTTACCAAAAATGGTGCTTTTCGTGATTTTAATCATCCGGAAATGATAATTTGGCAGGCAACAAAAGCTCCATCAAGAAGTATGTATCTTGAGGGTAAAGGAGAGTCATTTATTGAAGATTATGTTAATATTGCAAAAAAATTGAAGTCCTGTGGCGCTACTAAAATCTGTATGTGTTGTAATACTGCACATTATGCAATTGATGAAATAGCACAAAAGGCAAATATTGAATTTATAAATTTAATAGAAGGTGTTGCACACAAAATAAAAGATTTAAAAATCAAAAAAGTTGGATTGGCCGTTTCAGATGGTTGTTATAAAACAAAGTTGTACAATAAATATTTTTCAAAAATTTGTCCAAATGTAGAAATAATTTACCCTGATGAAGATTATCAAAAGCTTGTTACAAAAGGAATATGTAATTCAAAAAATAAATTCAGATTTGAAAATAATTTATCTGAAGAAAGACCAAAAAATATTTTTGATAGGGTTAAAACACATCTTATAACAAAAGGTGCAGAAAAAATTGTAATGGGCTGTACTGATATTAGAGTTGATTATTTTGATATTGATAATATCGATTCTTTAGAAGTATTAAAAGAATTAATTATTAAAGAAATATATTAAAATAGGTAATTATATACAAGTCTACACAAATAATACCAATATTTATGACATAGTTGCTAATTTGTAATAAAATAAATTCTTTATAAATTAGATTTAGCTGTTTTTATTATATTCTTCAAAAAGCTTTTTTTGTTCCGCCTTAAGGTTATCCAAAAATTCCTTGTCTTGCGAAATAATCTTTTGTGCAGTAACAACCGCCTGAGAAGCATCCTCCGTATGTGCGACAATTCCTTTATATTTAGGTGCAATTTTTAGTGCTGTATGCAGCTTGCTTGTTGTCACTCCGCCTATCATTAGAGCAGAAAGCTTTTCACCCGACTTTTCCAACTGCTCGGCAACTGTTATCATTTCCTCCAAAGACGGAGTTATAAGCCCTGATAACGCTATTATATCCGCTTTTTCTTTTACGGCCGTTTTTAGTATATCTCCGCAATTTACCATTACACCAAGGTCTATAACCTCAAAATTATTGCAGGTTAAAATCAAGCTTAATATATTTTTGCCTATATCATGAACATCACCCTTTACCGTTGCCAGAACAATTTTTCCGAGTTTTGTTTCGGAATTACCTTTTTGCAAATATTGCTTTAAATAATCAACAGCCTGTTTCATTGTTCTTGAACTTTTTACAACTTGAGGTAAAAACATTTTCCCTGCACCAAAAAGCTTTCCTATTTCATTCATTCCGTCCATTAAGTGTTTTTCAATTATCTCTAACGGAGAAAAATCTCTTAAAGCCTCCTCCAAATCCTGATTTAAAAACTCCGAATTTCCTTTGATAAGTGCATACTGCAAACGCTTTTCAACAGATTGTTTTCGCCACTCAAGACTATCTTTTTTGCTAATTGAAACAGTTTCATGATTAATCGTTTGTGCATACGCCAAAAGCTTTTCGCCCGCATTTTCGTTTCTGTTTAAAACAACATCTTCTACGAGCATTCTTAATTCAGGCTCTATTTCATCATAAATTTCAAGCATGCCTGCATTTACTATACCCATTTCCAACCCTGCATTTATTGCATGGTACAAAAATACACTGTGAATAGCCTCTCTGACTTTATTTAACCCCCTAAACGAAAACGAAATATTACTTATCCCGCCGGAAATCATCACTTGAGGATATTTTTCTTTGATTATTTTTGCCGCCTCAATAAAAGAAATTCCGTTAATATTATGCTCTTTTATACCTGTTGCAAGAGGAAAAACATTAAGGTCAAAAATTATATCATAGGGCGAAATTCCGGCTTTTTCCGTTAAAATTTTATACGCTCTTTCTGCAATTTCAACTCTTCTTTCCGTAGTCGACGCCTGACCTTTTTCATCAAACGCCATAACTATCATAGCCGCACCGAATTCTTTTATCGACTTTGCATGTTCAACAAACTTCTCCTCACCCTCTTTTAAACTGATTGAGTTTACTATTGCCTTACCCTGAACACACTTTAACCCCGCCTTTATAACCTCAAAATCAGAGCTGTCAAGCATTACAGGAACTCTCGCAATATCAGGTTCTGATGCTATAAGATTTAAAAAATTCGTCATTTCAGCTTTTGCATCAATCAATGGCATATCAAAACTTATATCAATAATATTCGCACCGTTTTCAATCTGTTCACGGGCAATATTTAACGCCTCATCGTATCTCTTTTCCTGAATAAGCCTTGCAAATTTTTTAGACCCTGTAACATTGGTTCTTTCAGCGACAATTGCAAACTTTTGATTTTCATTTAAAGAAAATGATTCAAGCCCCGTAAAAATCGATTTTTCTTTAATTTCAGGAATTTGTCCGGGATTATATTTTATTACCGTATCTGCTATTGCTTTTATATGCTCAGGACTTGTTCCGCAGCAACCTCCGCAAATATTTATACATCCTTTTTTCGCAAGATAAGCATACCCCTTTGCCATATTCTCAGGGGTATCATTATACTTACCAAACGCATCAGGAAGACCCGCATTCGCATAAACGCTTATATTACAGTCAGCAATCTTGGCAAGTTCTTCAATATGAGGTATCATTTCCTCTATCCCAAATCCGCAGTTTATTCCGACAGATACAGGGTTAAACGGTTTTATGCTATAGTAAAATGCCTCTAAAGTCTGACCTGACAAGGTTCTTGCAGATTTATCCGATATCGTAACAGAAACCATTATCGGAATATCCTTGCCATACTTCTTTAAAGATTTTTTTATAGCATAAAGTGCGGCCTTTGCGTTTAGAGTGTCGAAAATTGTTTCTACAATAAAAACATCAATATCATTTTCGACAAACACATCAACTTGCTCCGTATAAATCTCTACAAGTTCATCAAACGTTATATCTCTAAACGCAGGATTTTCTACATCAGGAGATATGGAAGAAGTTTTATTCGTAGGGCCGATAGAACCCGCCACAAAGCGGGGTTTGTCGTTCGAAGAATACTCCTTTGCTATTTCTTTTGCAATTTTAACCGATTGAATATTTAACTCTTTTACATAATTTTCTAAGTTGTAATCTTTCTGCGAAATACGGTTTGATGAAAAAGTATTTGTCTCAATAATATCAGCCCCCGCCTCAAGATATGCCCTATGAATACCTTTTATTATCTCAGGCTGTGTAATACTTAAAACATCGTTATTACCTTTTAAAGGAATTGGACAATTTTTAAATATTTCACCACGAAACTCCGCTTCTGATAAATTTCTGCTCTGAAGCATTGTCCCCATTGCTCCGTCCAGAATTAATATTTTTTTCTTTAAAATTTCCCTAAAAATGCCCATATTGTAATGATAATAGCATAAAACAACAAAACAGAATAAATTGTAATGTTTTATTAAAATATAGGACAAAACACACTTTACAAAAGGATTTTTACGTGTTATAATGCAGGCGGAAGGTAGGCTTTATGTCAATTATTAACACTGTAGCTTTAATGCAAAATAGAGCAATGGCAAACAATGCAGCTTATAATGCTATGATGAATAATCAAGCAAGATTAAATCTTGTAAGCGGCTCTAATAATATGAACTTCTTCGGTCTTGCTCAAGCTGACAAACAATTGTCTATGGAAAATATGAAAAATCAAATGTTAATAAAAATGGCTGATGCTTTTGAAAAAAATCATAGAGAAAAAACTAAAAAAGCAGAGGGATTTGATACTTTTGCTTAATTGCATATGATTTTATAAGAGGTTTAAAAAGGGCGGGATGAATTAAAAATTCATCCCGCCCTTTTCTCTTTTAGTTGAATATTTTTTAACCTTTCACATAAATATCATCCAGCGTTTTCGGAAGTTCATTAGGAACGTATGTTTTTAAGTAACCTATTACTTCTTCGGGAGTTTGAGCGAGGTAGTAATAGTACGAAACCTTTGTTTGAGCAAATTTTTCCAAAATTATTTGTTCAAAGAATTCAAATAAATTATCATAAAAATGATTTGTATTTAAAAACACAATGGGTTTATTGTTGTAACCCAATATTTTTTGAACAATCATTTCAGACACCTCTTCTAATGTTCCGAACCCGCCAGGAAGAACGACCAAACCGTCTGAAAGTTCGTCCATTTTTGCTTTACGTTCTCTCATCCCTTTAGTAACAAAGTATTCGTCATAAATATTGCTATCTGAATGCTTACAAATTTCATTAAGTTTTTCGGGAATAACACCTATAATTTTTGCCCCGTTTTCTTTGACTGCTTTAGAGATTTCACCCATAATTCCAAGCGACGAACCGCCGTAAACAAGGTTAAAACCATTTTCTGCAAGAAGTTTGCCCATTTTTTTTGCTTCGGAATAATATGTTTCATCCAAACCGTTGCTTGCTGAACAAAATACACATATATTTTTCATATAAACTCCTATTTTTACTCAGTAATAATATTATATTTCATTAAAATTTTATTCGTTTTTAAACCCCTCATCAACGAGAAGAGTTTCGTTATTACAAGACCCTGTTGCCAATTCGTCACAGCGTTCATTATATTCATGCCCGTTATGTCCTTTAACCCATTCATACTGAATTTTATGAGGTTTCATCGCTGTTATTAAACGTTTCCACAAATCGACATTTTTTACAGGGCTCTTAGAAGCGGTTTTCCAATTCTTAGCCTGCCAGTTTTCAAGCCACTTATTTCTTATCGCATCAACAAGGTATTTGCTGTCCGAATACAAGATAACTTCCGACGGCTTTTTAAGTGCCTCAAGAGCTACAATTGCAGCCATTAATTCCATTCTGTTGTTTGTTGTAAGCTCATATCCCTCTGTTAATTCTTTTTCATGATATTGTCCCTTAGAATCAACAAACGTAAGTATAGCACCATATCCGCCTTTGCCCGGATTTGATTTACAAGCTCCGTCTGTGTATATAATAACTTTATTTTTGTTTTCGCTCATATAAATAATCCTTTTAAACCGTAAGAAAATTTTCACAAATAATCAAATCTGTTTTAGATTATTAGATTTAGTTATTCTTATTTTCTAATCTTCAATTCTGCAATTTTATTTATGTTAGCATAAGCCTGATTAAGAGTAAACCTTAATAGTTTTTCATTTTAACCTCAAACATTATATAAATTTTTTTAAAGAAAAAGAACAAATTATATCATTTTAGTATAATTATTATATGGAAATCCATACAGAGTTTAGAGAGATAAAAAATTTAGCTGCGGCATCGGGATTTTTTGACGGAGTTCATCTTGCACATCAAAAAGTTATCTCAAAAGCTGTTGAATTTTCAAAAGAAAACGATTTAAAATCAGCCGTCATCACTTTTAAATCATCACCTGCAGAATACTTTAACAATACAGCCTCAAAAACAATACTGACATTAGAAGACAGGTTAAAATTTATTGAAGAGCTTGGCGTAGATTATACGTTTATTATTGATTTTAAAGAGATTGCAAACATTGAGGCTTATGACTACATAAAAAACATTATTGTCAAAAATCTTTTGCCAAAAGCCATTGTAACAGGATTTAATCATTCATTCGGTTTTAACAAATCAGGCAGTGGGCTATTATTAAAGAATTTAGAAAACGAATTCGGGTTCAAATATTTTGAAATTTTGCCCGAAACTCTGGATGAAGAAGTTATAAGCTCTACTGCGATAAAAAAATATCTGTCAGAGGGAAATATTACAAAGGCAAATAAAATGCTTGGTAAGAGATTTTTTGTTAAGAACAAGGTTATAAAAGGTCAACAAATAGGCAGAACCATTGGATTTAAGACTGCAAATATTCTTTATCCCGAAACTATTGCAGATGTAAAAAACGGTGTTTACGGGGCAAATATTATATACGGAAAAGAAAAATTCAGAGGAATTCTTAACCTTGGCGTTAAACCAACGGTTACAAATTCAAATAAAAGGCTTTTGGAAGTTAATATTTTTAATTTTGATAAAGATATTTACGGAGAAGACATAGTTGTGGAATTTGAACAAAAAATTCGGGATGAAAAGAAGTTTTCGTCTATTGATGAATTAAAAATTCAAATTGAAAAAGATGTTAATTATTGGAGAGAAAGAAGTAATGCTTAAAGTTGTAATAATCGGTTATGGAGAAATGCTTGCAAATTTGATAGCCGGAGCTTTGGATGCAAAGTGTAAAATTGTAGGGGTTTTGAGATACGAAACAGTTAAATATAATTCTTTAAGAAATAAAATCAGAGATTTTGTCGCTCCATCAGTAGACTACAGCTATATAAAAAGCTATAACATCAATGATATAAAAGTTAAGAGCGTAAACAGCGAAGAATTCAAAAAAGAAATTTTAAGACTTAATCCTGATGTAATTCTTGTCGGTACATGGAGCGAGAAATTAAAAAAAGAAATTATAAATCTTCCTAAAATAGCTTTTATTAATACTCATCCATCCCTGCTGCCAAAATACAGAGGGCCTAATCCGTATTTAGAAGTTATTCGTAATCAAGAATTAAAAACGGGAATAACGTTTCATTTAATGGATGAAAATTACGACTCAGGAGCAATTCTTTTGCAAAGAGAAGTAGAAGTTCAAAAATATGATACGTCAAAAGAATTAAAAGAAAGAATTATAAGAAAAATTCGTGAAGCAGTAGGAGAACTTCTTTTAAACTTGGACGACGACTTTATAATTCCGCTTGTTCAAAACGAAGACAAGGCAACATACTATCCTCATATCAAATCCGAAGACGTAATGCTGGATTTTGACAAGTCAGCAGAAGAAATTTCGGCACATATCAGAGCACTACACCCGTGGTATAGATGTTTTTTTGAATATAAAAACCAATTTTTTTCACCCGATGCTTACAAAATAAGAATTCTAACGCCCGAAAATGATAAATACAAAAACCTGAACCCAGGGACAATTGTCTACAAAAATTCAAAAACAAGAGAATTACAAATTCTTACAGGCGACAGAAAGATTATACAATTTGTCCACGTAAGGCTGTACGGCAAACTAAAACGCTTTTTTACAAGATTTTATATAAAGTTTTTCGTACAAGCAGAGAATAATTAAGATTTGCCGCAACACACTTCAAACCACTAAAAATAGTGGTTTTAGCGGTACAAAATTCTGTAATAAAACTACTGATGCTTTTTATTTTTTGGAGGTTTCTTTTTAACGTTTTTCTTTGCAAACTGCTCTGGAGCGTGAGAAAAACTTGTTTGAACCCTTTTTACCGAATAAACATCAGGCAGTGATTGAATGCAGGCAATAACTTTTCTTAGCGTATTTATATTATCAAGTTCAATTCCAAGTTCAATAATGCCGACATTATTTTGTTTCGATTTAACATTGGCGTAATTAATATTAGTATTGTTGTCGGAAACCGCAGAAATAATATCCTTTAACATACCCAATTTATCGTTAGTTTCAACTCTGATTGTAGTGCTGTAAGTTTTGTGCAGGTTATTTCCTGCCCATTGAATATCCAAAAGTCTTTCAGGTTCTACGTTTTCAAGAGTTTTACAATCAAGCCTGTGAATAGAAACACCCTTAGAACGAGTAACAACACCAACAATAGGTTCTCCCGGAATAGGAGAACAGCATCTTGCAAATGAATATAACATTCCCTCTAAACCCAAAACATCCTTAGTTCGTGACTTTTTAGGTTTTGCAGAGGCCGTTTTTGAAATCAAATTATTTTCATCTTCATCCTCTTTTTTAGGTTTTGGGATTTTATTCAAAATCTTATTAACAGTTGTTTCGCCATAACCTAATGCGGCAAATAAATCATCAGATGACTGATAATTCATTGTATTTGCAACTTTTTCAAATTCACCGTTTTTTAACAATTCATCAAACGATGCTTTTGTAAGCTCGTGTTCAAGAATATTTTTACCCATTTCGACATGGTCTTCACGTTTATTTTTCTTAAACCACTGTCTTATTTTAGAAGATGCGGCTTTTGTAACAACAAAATTCAGCCAATCAAGACGAGGAGCAGCCTGTTTTGATGTTAAAATTTCACAAATATCACCGTTTTTAAGCTTAGTATCAAGCTGAGCTATTCTTCCGTTTACTAACGCACCGATTGTTCTATGTCCGACATCCGAGTGAATACGATACGCAAAATCAACAGGAGTAGCTTTTACAGGCAAATCAAATACATCTCCGTTTGGAGTAAACACAAATACCTGGTCTGAAAAAATGTCAAATTTTACTTGATTAACATAATCTTCTGCATCTCTGGAATTTTTATCATATTCCACCATTTTTCTCATCCATGAGAACTGCATATCTGAAGCATTATCAGCTTTTTGAGAACCTTTTTCTTTGTATCTCCAGTGTGCAGCAACCCCATATTCCGCTATTTCATGCATCTTCCATGTTCTTATTTGAACCTCAAGAGGTTTTGAGCGAGGGCCTATAACCGATGTGTGCAAAGATTGGTATAAGTTGCCTTTCGGCATGGCTATGTAATCCTTAAATCTTCCGGGAATAGGTTTAAATTGGGAATGGATTAGACCTAAAACCTCATAGCATTCTTTTTCCGTATCTACTATTACACGAACGGCCGTTATGTCATACATATCATGAAATGCGATATTTAAGCGTTTCATTTTACTGTAAATACTGTAATAATGCTTTGCTCTGCCTGTAATTTGAGCTTTTATTCCGCTTTTTTCAACATCAGCAGAAATTTTCTCTATCAAAAGATTTACTGTATCTTCTCTTTCCGCCCTTTTTTGAGAAACAAGCTGAACAATTTCGTAATACTTATCAGGTTCAAGATATCTTAAAGACAAATCTTCAAGTTCAGCCTTAATTTTACCAATCCCCAAACGGTTTGCGAGCGGAGCAAAGATGTCAAGCGTTTCTTGTGCTATGCGTTTTTGCTTTTGGGTTGCCATGAAATTAAGTGTTCTCATATTATGCAGACGGTCGGCAAGTTTCAGAAATATAACACGTATATCCTTTGCCATTGCAATAAACATTCGGCGGAAGTTTTCAGCCTGTCTTTCTTCCTTTGATTTGAACTGATATTTACTTAATTTTGTAACACCCTGAACCAGACCCAAAACGTCTTCACCAAACATTTCCTGAACTTGTTCAGGCGTAGTATCGGTATCTTCTATCACATCATGCAATAACGCCGCTATAAGCGTTGATGTATCAGCTTTTAATCCTACAAGTATTTTTAAAACTTCTACAGGATGAATAATATACGGCTCGCCTGACACCCTGAATTGACCGCTATGAACAGTTTTTGCAAATTCATAAGCTTTTTCTATTTTTTCAATATCTTCTACCGAACGATTTTGTTCTATCAAAGAATGTTTTATCGGTACAAATAAATCTTCATCTGTCATGGTATAATTATTTTACTCGTATTACTCAATTTTTACAAGGGGTTTAGTAAGAAATTGGAACTTAAGCTTAAACTAAAAATCTCTCCAAACGCATCAAAAAGCGAAATTGTTAAAACGGATACAGATATAAAAATAAAACTTACGGCTCAGCCAATTGATGGCAAGGCCAATAAATGTCTTGTGGAATTTTTATCAAAGAGTTTCAAAATACCAAAATCTAATATTGAAATCCTAAAAGGCGAAACAGGCAGAGAAAAAACGCTGCTTTTTAAAAATTTAGAGCAAGAAAAATATAACCTCCTAATCAATAATCTTACTTTTCAAAAATTGTAATTTCGTTAAATTTTCATATATATAAACGATAAATTCAACTTAAAAAATATCGTAGAATAATAAAAGTAATTAAAAAATAAAAGGTGCAGAATGGACAGACCAAAACGCTGGTATGACAGAGACGAAACAGTAAGTTATATGGTAAGCCTGATGGAACAGTGCGATGACAAACTCCAAGTTGAATGTGCGAAAATTATAATAGAAAAAGCAAAAGAATACGGGGTTAAAATAACAGATAACGAATTGGAAGAAACAGTAAAAAGCTTTTTCAGACGCTGGTATGATAAAAATAAAGTAGTTCAGGAATCTTTTGAATACCTAAGACAATCATCATTTGATGTACAAAAAGGTATTGCTTATACAATTATTGAGAAACTGCAAGATTTATAATTTTGATAAAAACAGTAGAATTTTATTCAAATTTGAAATAAAATATAATTAACAATATTCAAAGGATTTTTATGGAACAGCAAAAGCGTTGGTATGATATTGACCCAACTGTCAGTCTGGCAGTAAATTTAATCAGAAATGCTGCGGAAGATGTTCAGTTAAAATGTGCGGATTATATAATTACGAAATCTAAAGCATTCGGGATAAAAAATGAAGAAAATGTATTGGCGGAAGCTTTTACATACATTTTGAGACGCTGGTATGATAAAGATAAAAGAATTGCCGAAGCCTTTGAATATCTTCGTTCTGCACCGTTGGATTTTCAAAAAGAAATTGCACTGGAAATAGTGAACTTTTTACAATATTCAGGCTAATTTAATTGTTTCAATAAACGAATTTACGAAGCTACATAAAGATATGATATTTTTATTATTTGTGTAAGCTTGTATATAATTACCTTAATTATTTTTCTTATTATTGTATATATTGACTAAACTTAATGCAAACATTATAAGAACTAAAGCAAATATATATATTAAGTAGTGTTTTATTGACCCAACCGAATATGATGCAATAGCCCCGCCGACAATTGCAACAGAGGTTAAAATTGCAACAGTATTTTTTTGAGAAAAACCTGCTTTCAAAAGTTTGTGATGGATATGTTCCGCATCTGCAACAAACGGAGATTTACCTTTCATAATTCTTCTTAAGCTTGAAAAAGTTATATCCATAATCGGCACAACCAAAATAACAAAAGGTAATAAAATTGCAAGAGTAGCGGTTTTCATAACACCTGCAATTGATAAAGTTGCAAGTAAAAATCCCGAAAATAAAGCACCGCCATCACCCATAAATATTTTTGCAGGATTATAATTGTAAGTTAAAAATGCAAGAGTAGAACCGGCTAAAATAAAAGCAATTAAAGCACTTATGGGATTTGCAGGAATCATTGAAACCGCAATAATCCCTAAAGTTATTGAATTAACGGAAATAACAGAACCCGCCAAACCGTCAACACCATCAATAAAGTTTATTGCATTACTTATTCCGACAATCCATAATATCGTAATCGGATAAGACAAAAGTCCCAATTCAAATACACCGCCGAACGGATTAAAAATTATATCAATTTTTACACCGAGAAGATACACAAGCGTAGCTATTGCTATTTGAATAAAGAGTTTAAACTTAGCATTAAGGTTGTAAATATCATCAATCAATCCCAAAAGGAACATTAACGAACCGCCGAGAAGAATTCCCGATAACAAACTTCCGTAAGGATAATAGCTCAATAAAACCAATAACAAAAACGTAAGCATGGTACTGGACCAAATAGCTACCCCGCCCAATCTTGAGATAGGAATTTTGTGAATTTTTCTTTCGTTAGGAACATCTACCAGCCCCTCTTTTTTAGAAAACGCTATTACCGAGGGAACTATAAATACTCCAAGTATATATGAAATAACTGCACCAATTATTTGTGTTTGTGAAATATTTTTTATTAAAATGGTATTTCTCCTTTTTATTTATACAACGGATATTTAGCAAGTAATTTTAAAGAACGTTCTTTTAAATTCTTTAATCCGATTTCATTATCCGACGAATATATTGCAGATGCAATAATTTTTGCAACTTCACGCATATCGTCTTCCATAAATCCTCTTGTAGTAACCGCAGGAGTGCCTAATCTTATACCGCTTGTAACAAATGGACTTTGAGGGTCATTCGGAACAGTGTTTTTGTTAGCGGTGATGCCGACTTTTTCTAAGACATTTGCCATATCTTTGCCGGTTTTATTTAATCTTCTTAAATCCAATGTCATTAAGTGATTTTCCGTACCTCCGCCTACAATATCCATGGTTTCTTCCATAAGAGTATTAGCAAGCATTTGAGCATTTTTAACAATTTGTTGTGCGTAAAGTTTAAATTCAGGTTTAGATGCTTCTAACAAAGCAATAGCTTTACCGGCAATAATGTGTTCTAACGGGCCGCCTTGAATACCGGGGAAAACAGCTTTATCAATACCTAAGGCATGTTCTTCTTTGCACATTATGATACCGCCTCTTGGGCCTCTTAATGTTTTGTGAGTTGTAGTTGTAACAAAATCCGCATAAGGTGCAGGTGACGGATGAACACCGCCTGCAATTAAACCTGCAATATGTGCTATATCAACCATTAAATATGCACCGACTTCATCAGCAATTTCTTTAAATCTTTTAAAATCAATTATTTTAGAATAATTGCTTGCCCCTGCAATAATCATTCTAGGTTTATGCTCTTTTGCAAGTTTTTCAACATTATCGTAATCAATATCACCGTTTTCGTTAATTCCGTAGCTTACTATATTAAAATAAAGTCCGGAAAAATTAACAGGCGAACCATGAGATAAATGACCTCCGTTAGACAAATCCATGCCCAAAACAGTATCACCATGTTTAAGAGCATACATAAAAACAGCCATATTTGCCTGAGCACCACTGTGAGGCTGAACATTTGCATGTTCCATACCAAACAATTTGCATGCTCTTTGTTGTGCAAGCTCTTCTATTTTATCGATAAATTCGCATCCGTTATAAAATCTTTTGTGAGGTTTGCCCTCTGCATATTTATTTGTTAAAACACTTCCGCAAGCCTCCATAACAGCTTTTGACGTTATATTTTCACTTGCGATAAGTTCAATAGTGTCCTGTTGACGTTTAAATTCTTCTTCAATAAATCCTGCCACATCAGGGTCAACTTTTTTTATAATTTCTATATCCATAAAATTCTCCCTACCAAAATAATAATTTTTATAATTATAAAATAAATTTTTTAGTGTTGGCAAATTCATGAAGTTTTATTTTGTTTATATTTCTTAATAAAGCATGTAAACTTTTGTAACAATTTTCAAAAATTGATAAAAATTTGAATAAAAATTTCATGATTTTTTACCATAAAAAAATTTTTTTGAAAAAATAAAAATTTTGAAAATTTTTCCAAAAATTCATGAAAAAGCACGCTTTGTAAACAAATGTTACAGAAAAATCAATATTTACAATTTGTTACAATTAAAATTTTGGGGGCTGAAACCCAGTAAAATCGGCGACAAAATCATGGGAAAAGCCTTTAAATCATGCTTTTTGGCTATTTTAGCTCCTAAAGTCCTATATATGTTATGCCGATAAGTAGAAAGGAAAGGAAACAAGTAATGGGATTAGCGGCAAATCAAGCTAGATTGTTAACATTAACATCAAGAATGCACGATCTTGAATTACAATGCATGCGTTATTCTAACGAAAAAATTGTAATGTCTGCTTTGACGTCTAATATTGCCATTGAATATAACCAAAGACTGGAAGCTGCAAATGCAATCGACGGAGATTGGATTGTAACAAGTAAACAAGAATCAAATACTACGACAGGCGGTGAAACAACAACACTAGCATTCAATTACAGCAATTTAATAAATAACGGATACACTATAAAAGATAATAGAACTAACGGTGATAATAATAACGTTGACGGAACAAACGGCACCAACAGCGGATTTGATATATCTTCTGTTGTAACTCCTGACAACATGCCTACTACAATGAAACAAATAGAACAATTGTTAATATCATTAGGTATTTTAGGTCAATGTGGTGAAACTAACTGGGCAACACATAAAGCTGATGGTACAAAATATGATGATAACGATGCATCAAAACCTCAACGTGATGCTAAATATATGGCTAATAAAACATTCCACATCGGTGGCGGTAATCATATACCAGAAGGTTCATACGTAAGTATTAAAGATATTGCGAAATACTTAGCTAAAGACCCTAGCAAAATTGGTGAAAATGCTGATTATCAAAACGACCAATTTGAATTTGATTATGATAAATTAGCTGATTTAATCGGTTCAGACAACGTATCAGGTTCAGGAAACAATGGCGGTGATTCTGATGATTTAATGGACAAAATTAAAACAAACCCACAAGAACTTATTGATGCTATATTAAGAGGAGATATTTCTGTATTAAAAGATGGTAAAGAAGTAACTGATACATCAGGAATTACAGTTGTTAAATCAAGCGGTTCTTCAAGTTCTTCTTACACTGAAATAAAAACTTTAGATTTCTCTGCAAGACAAGCTGCCAGAGATGATGCTCAATCTTGGTATGAAAAAGAAACAGGAAAACTTACATTGAAAGAAAAAATGCTTGATATGAAAATGAAAAACGCTGAAACTCAATACCAAGCTTGCTGTACTGAATACGATTCAGTTAAATCATTAATTGACGAAAACGCTGACAGAAGTTTCTCAGTATTCGGTTAATCCGGGATAATAAATAATCCTAAGTCTATTTTCTAATTAGTATTTAATATTCGCTGATTGTCCAATTAAAATATAAGATACTTTTTCATATAAATATTTATTATGAAAAAAGTTCTCTTAATCTTAGTTTTATTACTATTTGCAAACAAGGGTTATTGCGATTACTCATTTTCTACAACGCAATACACCCCAAAATCTGTTTATTATCAAAATTACCCGCAATCTTTCTCTTCAAACAGAAAATATTACTCGCCAAGAGCATTTAACAGTTTAGAAAGAAAGATACTCAACCATAATTTCATGACAGAAACACCCTCACAACGCCTTAATCGCATGGAAGAGGCAACATTCGGAGCAATCCAATCAGGAAATGAAAGCTCTCGATACAGAGCCTTACAGAGGGCTCTGAGCAGCAACTCTAATTCAAGATATTACAGCCCAAACCATAATACTCTCAGAAACAGAAATTTATTTAACTTTAACAACTTTAGAGGCATGCCAACAGGTTTTACTCCTCCGGTTGGATGTCCAAGCCCAATTTTTCCATATGATAGCAGCTACAATTCACAAAGCAGCATGAAATTTACAATCATCGACGATGATTATTAATAAAAACTAAAAATGCAAAATTATAATAGGTAATTATATACAATTTTACATAAGGTAATATCTACACAAATAATAAAAATATCATATTTGATATTTCACTTCTAATTCGTTAATTTCAATCACAGCCCTCATAACTCGTGCTTACGCACTCAAACAAATTCGGGCTTGT
>JAFVDH010000016.1 GCA_017478515.1 bacterium | reverse complement strand
GCCTGACTGCAATAGTTCCAAGCAATATTGCCCCGGAGTAATATTCCTTTCTTGCAAAGTGCGGGCAACATCCATTGAATCTATCAAATGCCCGTCTTCCTGCTCGCTTGCCTTGACTTTTCTGCTGCTTTTATAACCTCTTTGAGCATTTATTGACAACAATATCCGCGAAAATTCTTCCAAACTCACTTCTTCATGTACCGCCTTTGCTCTTAGTTGCAATGTTTGATAGGTTGATTGCTTTCCTTGCTCGCATAAAACAGTGCTATCATCAATAAAGCCGTTTTCTTTCAATACTTTAATAAGATTATCACGCCTTTGACGGAAACGTTGTAAGTTTCTGCGTGCGGAACGTTTCGCCGTACGGTCTGCATTTGTAGTAATACTCTTACCTTCTTCAAAATTCTTTTGTTCATCTACCGTCAAAGGATTAACCCTTACGCCTAAACGGACTATATTATTGCTTTCAGTTTCATTCTCTGCTTCATTGACAACAGCCCAACCAATAGAGCCGACACCTAAATCCAATCCCAAAATCTTTTTCATATACATCACTAAATTAATATCTGACAAAATTACAATAAAATCGCAAGTTAATAAAATTTTATCCGATAAAAATTTTGTCAGTTGAGATATTTATACTATCTTTGCACTACAAAATTGAAGCAATTCACAATAAGGATTATTCCGTTGTGAAAACATCAAGGGCAGGATTAATTTCTTGTCCTTTTTCTTTAATTCATTAGTCTTTATTGCAATTATCATTAAATTTTGTATTCCTAAAAATATGGAATAAACGGATATATTTATCAGGAAATATCAATTGTAAGTTTAAAATTGCAGGATTTTTAGCAGAAAAATAGGTTTTGTTATGTGTATCTGCGGTAAAATTAATAAGAATTGATATAAAATATTTGAGAACTTAAATTCTTTAAAATCACATATATATATTATTAATTTAAAAATTCATGTCATTTTTTTTGTAAATTTATTTGGCCAGAATTAAAAAACATTGTACTTTTGCAAAGTCAAAACAAGCGGAAATAGCTCAGTTGGTAGAGCGCAACCTTGCCAAGGTTGAGGTCGCGGGTCCGAGTCCCGTTTCCCGCTCTTTTTTTTTGCCAAAAATGAAAGTATAGTTCTTTAAAATAATATGGCAAAAAATATTTAAGAGCAGTGAAGCAAATGTTTTGATTGCGAACTTACAGCAGATGAATACAAGCGGGAGTAGCTCAGTTGGTAGAGCGCAACCTTCCCAAGGTTGAAGTCGCGAGTTCGAGCCTCGTTTTCCGCTCTTGAATATAAAAGTAAGTTGCTCTGGTGGTGGAATTGGTAGACACGCGGGACTTAAAATCCCGTGAGCAATGCGCTCTTATGGGTTCAAGTCCCATCCGGAGTACCAAAGAGATAGATTTAATCATCTATCTCTTTTATTTTTAATATTTTAGATAAAATATAATATTATTTCACACCACCTTTACACCACTTGTACAATGTTTTATAATTTTGAACCCATTATTTTGCTT
>JAFVDH010000015.1 GCA_017478515.1 bacterium | reverse complement strand
GATCATATAGAAATAATGATTATAAACATTGATGCGTTCAAAAAGGCTGAAAACATTATCAACCAAGAGCAAGATAAACTGAATGGCGAAGCGGCTATAAAATATATTCAGGCAACAAATCCTCTTGTAATTATTGATGAACCTCAGTCCGTTGATAACACTCCAAAGGCAAAAGATGCGATTCAATCACTTAATCCGCTTGCAGTTTTCAGATATAGTGCAACGCACAGAGAAAAAATTAATCTTTTGTATCGCTTAACTCCGATTGATGCTTATCAAATGGGACTTGTTAAGCAAATATGCGTATCGTCAAATTCGGTCGCAAATGATTTCAATAAACCTTATATTATGCTCAAATCTGTTTCAAATGAAAACGGATTCTCTGCCAAAATTGAAATTGATGTTCAAAAACAAGATGCAAAGGTTGAAAGACAAACTTTTACAGTTAAGCAGGGTGCAGATTTATATCAATTATCAGGTAATAGAGATTTATATGAAGGGTATGTAATTGAGGGAATTAACTGTACGAAAGATTATGAGTGCATTGAATTTTCAAACTCTGAAACAGTTAATCTCGGTAAAGCCATCGGTAGTGTTGATGAAAACATAATCAAAAAAGCACAAATTTATAGAACAATAGAAACTCACTTGGAAAAAGAACTTCGCTATCACGATAAAGGGATTAAAGTCCTTTCATTGTTCTTTATCGACAGAGTTGAGAAATACCGTTCTAATAGTTTGGAGTGTGGAATTAGGAGTGAGGAGCAGGGCATTTATGCAAGAATGTTTGAGGAATGCTATCTTGAACTTGTAAATCAACCTAAATACGAAAAAATCAGACAATGGTTTCACGGAACAAGCTCCACTCTCAACTCTACACCCTCAAAACTCCATGGAGGCTATTTTTCACAGGATAAAAAAGGAATTTATAAAAATACTAAAGGTGATACTCAAGCTGATGATGACACATACAACACAATTATGCGTGATAAAGAATGGTTATTATCCTTTGAATGTCCGTTAAGATTTATCTTCTCACATTCAGCCTTAAAAGAGGGTTGGGATAATCCGAATGTATTCCAAGTCTGCACTTTGATTGAACAAAAATCAACATTCACTTGCAGGCAAAAAGTCGGTCGTGGTTTAAGGTTATGTGTAAACCAAGACGGTGAGAGAATAGAAGATAGAAATATAAACATTCTGCACGTCATGGCAAATGAAAGTTTCGCTGAATTTGCAAGCACATTACAAAAAGAAATTGAAGATGAAACGGGTGCTAAATTCGGTGTTCTTCAATTGAGTAATTTAATCGGTTTGACTTGGCAGGAACAAGTAGAAGTTGAACATCAAATGGATGAAACTGATGCGGCAATGGCTTATGGTGCATTGATGGTTGAAGGTGTAATTGATAAATACGGAAATATTAACCAAGATGCGGATATTGAAAGTGTTGAAATTCCAAACATCGCTGAACCTTTGCAAAAAGAGATTAAAAAACAAATAAAAGAAAGACACTCTGAACCGATTTCGCTTGATAAATTCAAAGCGATAAAATGCACAGAGGTCAAAGTTGAACAAAAATCATTCACTCATGAAGAAGCACAGGAACTTTACGAAGATTTAAAAGATAAGAAAATAATCACCAAAGAAGGCAAAGTCAAAGATACAATGAAGGCTCAACTTGCGGCAGGGATTTTGGATTTGAAAAACAGATATTCAAATGCGGCACAAAGAGCAATTATTCAGGCATTGGAAAAAGCTGACAACAGACCTGTTATTCACGATGCAAATAATGAAGTTACAGTAAGATTAAAACAAAAAGTCTTGTTGTCACCTGAATTTAAAGAATTATGGAACAGGATTAAACAAAAAACCACATACAGAGTTACGATTGATACTGACACATTAATCAAAAAATGTATTGATGAATTAAAAGATATGCCTCCGATCCCGAAAGCAAAATTAGTTTCTCAAACGGCTGAAATTAATATTGAACAGGCTGAAGTTTCATATACTGAAAAGCACATTCGTTCTTCTGAAATATCAGGGACATATCAAGTTCTTCCTGATATTATTCGCTTAATTTCATCTGAAACATTACTTTCAAGACGAACAATAATAAAAATTATAAACGGTAGCGGAAGAATAAAAGACTTTATAAATAATCCGCAAGCATTTTTAGAAAAAGCAATGGAAATCATTACAAGAAATCGTCATAATATGGCGATAGACGGAATTAAATATGTAAAACTTGCAGGGGAAGAATACTACGCACAAGAGATATTTGATTCAGACGAACTTATTGCATATATTGATAAAAATGCCGTTAAGGTTGAACACAGCGTTTATGATTATGTTTTATATGACAGTAAAACAGTTGAAAAACCTTTCGCTGAAAAATTAGACGAAGATCCCGATGTTAAAATGTTCTTCAAAATTCCTGATAAATTTAAAATTGAAACACCAATCGGATCATATAATCCTGACTGGGCTGTTTTCTTGGAAAAAGACGGAGAACAGAAGTTATACTTTATTCTCGAAACAAAAGGTACAACAAGCCTGTTTGAGTTACGACCGTCAGAACGATTAAGGATAAATTGCGGAAGAAAACACTTTGAAGCATTAGACGGGGTTGAATTCTCTGAATTGCCTGTTAAAGATTGGACAGAATTTAAGGTTAATCTGTAAAAAGTTGTTCAAAGTATTTTTAAATGGTGTTTAAATACCGTTTAAAAGAGTTCAAAAATTTATGTGTTTCGTCATATAAATTTTTAAATTGATAATTGTCAAATAATCATTTAGAGTGTTAGTTTACAATCACGTTGATAGTTTCTGATAACAAATTGTTCATCATTTTCTTTTTTATCATTTTTTCCCATTCAAATTTCTTTGCTATAGCTTTTACAACTTTTTTAAAATATATGTAAAAATTATGTTCTTTTTTTCATTTTCTTAAGGAAGAATATATGCTTCTTTAAACAAATGGTTATAATGCAGAATGTTTATTGTTTAGTTTGTAAACTGGACTGTAAGTTTTTGGATAAAATACTCTTTTTAAAAATCTAATATTTCGTTATAAGTTTTGAATTTGAAAAAGATATGATGTTTTGCTTTTGGAACTGTTTTTATATTGTCTTTATAAAATTCTTTTTGAGTTTGCAGTTTAAAAATTAAATCATTTTCTGCAAGTATTACTTTATCAAAATAAGGATTTATATTATTTTTTTCTTGTATATAAATCTCTTCTAAGGCTTTAAGTTCTGACATACAGCTTTCTATGCTTCTTTGTGATTGCAGTTTATTGTATTTTTCAAATTCTTCTTCTGTTTCAACCATGTATTTACGTCTGAATTGTAGATAATTATTTAAATTGATATTTCTAAATTCCTTTATTATTTCACGGGTTAAGCCTATATTTTCATCAAATAAGTATGGATTTCCGCAAATTGCAACTTTTTGTTTTGTATTAGAAATATTTTTTTCTAATATTGAACTTATAAAAACTCCCGCAGAGTATGATATAGTGTAGATTTCTTTGTATTTTGAAAAATCAAAATCCAAATCAAGATTTTGATAGTCATATAACAAAAGTAAATCATTTTTTGTCGTCAAATTTACAAATTGGTTTTCATCACAACCCCAGCCTGTAAAAAATAAAATAAGTTTATCTGATTTATTATCTAAAAAGTACTTTTGCATATTTTAAACTATTAAATTAAATGAAAAATTTTTATGATGGAGAATTTCTTCTTTCTCGTCTGACGATTGACGCAAGTTTCATATATAATTCTTTATTTTTAGCACTAGGGTCAATATTGCTTGCTTCCTCAAGATATAACAAAGCTTCTTGATTTCTTCCGAGTGCTTGGTAGAATTCGCTCATAAGCACATATAATTTTGCATCATTGACGTTTAGGGAGATTGCCTTTTTCAAGCTTTCTATTGCAAACGTTACATCTTCTGACATAAACAGAGCAATTGCATTGTAGTAATACCCCTCATATCTGTTTAAATCAAGGTCTATAAGTTTTTGTGCAGTATTAAACAATTCCATGCAATTGTCCTGAGCTTCATGTATTTTTGCCTGAATTACCCAGTTATCGTAATAGTTTTCACTTATTTCTTTAAACTTATCACAAAGTTTTTGTGCAAATTCATAATTCTTTTCTTCAACTACGATGTTAGTATATTCACACATATATACAAGGCTGTCGTGTTTTAGAGAAAGGGCTCTTTCCATAAACACTTTTGCTTTACCGTACATTCCAAGTTCGAGATATATTTTTGCAAGCACAAACAGTGCAAAGTCATCTTTACAGTTAAAGTCTACTAGTTCTTCCAGCTCAAATTTCGCACCCAGAACATCTTTTGCTTCAAGCTTTAACAATGCATTTAAAATTTTTGCAGGGACGTATTCTTTGTCTAATTTAAAAATTTTATTTACTTCAATTCTTGTTCTGTCGAATTCATTATTTCTGTAGTATAAGTATGCTAAAGCGTATAGATATTCTTTGTTTTCAGGTTCTTTTGCGATTGCTTCTCTAAAGAATTTTACGGCTTCTTCTATCCATCCGTTTAAATAATATGCGTTTGCCAAATCAAAGGCATATTGTGCATTGTTTGGTTTTAAAATTAATGCTTTTTGAAGATATGTAATCGCATCCATAAATTTGCCTTCGTCTATGGCAAATAATCCTAAATAATGCAGGCAGATATCGTTATCTTCTTTTTCGTCAAGCACTTGAAATACGGCTTTTGATTTATACGGTTCCATATTTTTGTAATACAAAATCCCCAATAGCGTTAGTATTTCGCTTGTGTCTTCATCTCTTACCACAACTTCTTCAAGCATTTTTATTGCATCAATATATTTGTATTGAGCGGCGTATGCTGATGCTATTTCGTAAATTACGTTAACATCTTTTATTTCGTGTGTTTCTTTGTAATTCTTTATTTCTTCAAAATTATTTGAGGCTTTTAATATTCTTATATATTCTGCCTGATTTTCGCTCGAATCTGAAATTTCAAGTAATTTTAATGCTATTTCTTTTGCTTTTTCCAATTCACCTTTTTTTATGTGTATTTTTGCCGATAATTTTAAGCATTCAGGGTGATTTGGGTCTATATCAAGTGCTTTTTCTACATATTGCTGTGTTCTTTCTTCATTTTCCAAAAGAAAATATAAATCTGCCAATTGATATAATATTTCAACATTATTTCCTTCTGTTGAAAGTGCTTTGTAAAGCATTTCTATTGCTTGTTTGTAATATCCTTGTCTTTTTAAGTCAAAAGATTGTGTTATGTATGTGAGAGTATCGTTATTTGTCATGTTTACCTAACTTGTATAATAATCCTTTTTTCTTTTTGTTAGTATTGTTATCTTCGGTATTTTGTTTTTTTATCTCATTAATTATAATCAATACCTCATCGTTGCCTGCCATTTTTAAGTTGTTTCTTGCTATGGCTTCAAGGCTTTCAGATGTTGAGAAGTATTTTAATTCTCTTTTTAATTTGTTATTTTGATTTTCTGCATCTGTTTTTGATTTTTTTATTGTGGCAATTTTTGTTTGGTATGAGATATTTTTTGTAATATTTAATATAGCACTGAATACGACCTGACACAAGAATATTAATAAAACTATCGTTAAAAATGAGTAATAAACATTTGTAGATTTTTGAGTTTTTTTGTTTGCTTTATTTTTTAACGATGTTGTTTTTTTATTTTTTAGTAAATTTTTTGATTTTTTCGTCTTTTTTAAGCCGAATTTATTATTATCAATTTCCTTTGTCATTTTGTACCACATTAAATTATATTATAATATAACTATAAACGTATTGTTGTTGCAAATTTAAAAACATTTTTTTGCTCACCATTTTGATAAAATGATTGTCCGACACCGAGTTCTATGTCAAGCGGATTATCTTTAATAAACTGCGGCGTGTATTTTAGAACTATTTCGTTATCGGATTTTATTCCAAGAGTGTTTGTTTTATACGTATCCATTAGAACAAAACCTTTTCCGAGTTTCCATTCAGGAGTTATGTATATATAATCTTCTTGTGTCCCTGTAGATGTATATGCGTTTTTGCCAAATGCGGCTTGTATTGCATAATATTTGGAATCATATCTCGCAAAAAATTTTGTATTATATTCAAATTCTCCGGTATCAATATCTGCACCATAGCTTGTACCATAACTAAATTTACCAATTTTCTCCGTATATTCGGTATTAAAATCTACAATTTGATATTCATTTGATATGTGTTTTTTGGCACTGACACCCGCTTGACGATTTTTTATTTCTTCAAAATTCACTCCTTTTATATCTAAAACGGAGTATTGATTATACGTAGTGGGTTGTTTTATTTGAAGAAAAATTCCCTCAGATTCTTTTACTCTATCAAAAAATATCGTTCCGTCAGGATAGTATTCTACAAAACCATGCAGGACTTCGGAGTCTTCTGTGTTATCTGTTGTATTATTGTTTGAGTCTTCTTTTAAATCTTTCGTTGTTTTTTTTAAGTTTTTTTTATTATTTTCTGTTGTTTGGTCGGTTAATGTTTTTTTTGTACTGTTTTCGCCTGATTTATCAGGTAAATTTTTTATTGATTTTTCTTTCTGTTTTTTGTCCGATAAATTCTGTGTTGTTTCTTTAGTATTTGATGTAGCGTTTTCTGAAATTTGTTCTGTTGCTTGATGAATATTATCTGCCTCTGTTTTTTCTATGCAAAAAACAGGTACAGAACTAAAAATCAGGAATGTAAATATCAATAACGAAATTCGTTTCATAGCTTTATTTTAAAATACTTTCTTATTTCTTTCAATTCGTGAAGATTTATTGCAATCAAATATTTTTTGTATATAATGAAACCAAAGTGAGGTAGTAAAATGACAGAATTAAAAATTTATTTGGACAAAGATATCAACAAAGAATTGATTAAATCAAAGAAAATTGCGGTAATTGGATTTGGGTCGCAAGGTTACGGTCAATCAATGAATTTAAAAGATTCTGGATGTGATGTCGTATTAGGTTTGAGACAGGGCGGAAACAGTGATAAAAAAGCTAAAAATTACGGTTTCAAAACAATGGCAATAAAAGATGCCGTTCAATGGGCTGATATTATTCAAATATTAATTCCTGATGAAATTCAAGCAAAAGTATACGAAACAGAAATTGCTCCGTATTTGACAGCAGGAAAATATTTGATGTTTTCACACGGGTTTAATATTCATTTCAAAAAAATTGTTGCTCCAGAAGGCGTTAGCGTAATAATGGTAGCACCAAAAGGCCCGGGTCATACTGTAAGAAGTGAATACGAAGCAGGAAAAGGTGTACCGTCTCTAATTGCTGTATATCAAGATGCAACAGGTGATTCAAAAGAAGTTGCCCTATCTTATGCAAGTGCAATCGGTGCGGGCAGAGCAGGCATTATTGAAACAACTTTCAGAGAAGAAACTGAAACAGATTTATTTGGTGAACAAGCTGTTCTTTGTGGCGGTTGTACCGCTCTTATAAAGGCAGGTTTTGAAACTCTTGTTGAAGCCGGTTATTCTCCATATATGGCTTATTTTGAAGTTTTACACGAAATGAAATTAATTGTTGATTTGATTAATCAGGGCGGTTTTGCAGATATGAGATACTCTATCTCTAATACTGCTGAATACGGCGATTTGACAAGAGGCCCTCGTGTTATTACTGATGACTCTAAAAAAGCTATGAAGGAAATTCTTTCTGAAATTCAATCAGGTAAATTTGCCGATGAATTTTTGAATGAGGTTAATAGCGGTAATAAAAACTTTGATAAATTGAGAGAGGATGCTAAAAATCATCAATTGGAAGAAGTTGGTGCTCAAATTCGTTCTTCATTCGTTTGGAGCAAGTCAAAAATTATTGACAGAGACAAAAATTAGTAATTGATTGTTAGTAAAATATATTGAGCGGTTTCTGCAAACAGCAGAAACCGCTTTACACAATAAGAGGGTTAGAATTTTATGTTTGATACGGAAACAATTTATGAAGTTGTAATTTTTTCTGTCGGTGATACAAAAGCAGGAACTAAAATGGGTAAACTTCAATTAAAAGACCCGAATGATAACAGTCTTTTAAATTGTATATTGTGGGAAGAAACTTTGAACAGAATTGACAGTAAATTATTCCGTTCCGGAAATAAGCTTAGAATTGTGTCGGGGTCTTTTAACGAAAAATATAATAATTGTCTTGTGTCTGCTCTTGAATTGATTGAAGAGGCTAAAACAGGTCTGTCTGAAGAGGAAAGAGCTGTTTATTATTCTGGAATTTTAGAGTACTCCGACAAAATTAGTGATGAAAAATTAAAAAACTTTATCAAAGATTATTTTTCAACCCATGAACAAGAAATTAAACTTTCTCCTGCCGCAAAATTGATGCACCATAACTATCTCGGCGGGTTAATGGTTCATATCCTTGAATGTCTGAAGTATGCCGATAAAATAATTGAAAGTTCTTTCCAAAGAATAAATAAAGACAGGCTCTATGCTGCATGTATTCTTCATGATATCGGTAAAATTTATGAGTATACAATAGATGAAGAAACAGGCCTTATTGATTATGATGAAGGGTTTAAAAAGGAATGGCTGACTCATTCGCAATACGGATTTTCGCTATGTATGGAGCATGGGTTTAAGCACATTGCAAGAATGATTGCCGCTCACCATGGCAGAGCTGATTGGGGTGCGATAATTGATTTGGATAGCAAAGATGTTGAAGCTGATTGTTACCTAATTCATCATATAGACGACCTTTCAGCGAAATTTGGCAAAATTAATGTGAGTATGTTATAATACATTTCGGAAATTAAAAAGGTAGATTATGAAAGTTAGTGTGAAAGTACCTGCAACATCTGCAAATTTAGGCCCGGGCTTTGATTGTCTGGGACTTGCACTTCCGATTTATAATATCGTAACTATTGAAGAAAAAGTTTTACCGGGCAGCGGTAATGAGATTAATATTATTGTGAATAACAAAAATATTGATGAGGCAAGTGTAAATCAAGTTCCGACAGATGAAAACAGTATTGCATATAAATCGGTTGAAATGCTGTACAGCTTAACCGGTCAAGTTCCTGCCGATTTAAAAATAACAATAGAAACTAATATTCCTATCGCAAGAGGTATGGGAAGTTCGGCCTCAGTTATTGTTGGCAGTTTGATGGCAGCAAATGCTTTATTATCAAATCCTGCTGATGAAGCTGCAATTTTATCCATAGCAACAGAGGTTGAAAAACATCCGGATAATATTGTTCCTGCTGTTGTCGGTGGTTTAGTTGCAAGTTCTATTGAAGATGATGGAAGTGTATTTTATCACAAGCTTGAATGGCCTGAAGATTGGCATATAACACTTTGTATTCCTGATTTTGAACTGCAAACTGAAATAGCTCGTTCCGTTTTGCCTAAAGAAGTTCCTATGCAGGATGCTACTTTTAATGCTATGAGAACGGCTATGTTTGTTGAGGCGGTTAGAAATAAAGATACCGAATTGATGAAATATGCCTTGAATGATAAACTTCATCAGCCTTATCGTATGAAACTTTTACCTGCATTTGCAGAAATTCAGCAATCTATGAAAGAATTGGATAATGTTATGGGCTGCGTTCTTTCAGGTGCAGGCCCTACAATTCTTATTATTTCTCACGGCAACAATATTGATGAGATAAAACAACGTGTTCGTGATTGCTGGAACGAAGTAAATATTAACGGGGAAATTATTACTACTAAAGTTGAACCTGTGGGGGCAAAGTTAGTAGATGTGCATAGCGAACGATTAAGCTCTCCCCAAACAATATAATTCCGATAACGGCACTTATTACGGCTGATATCATTACTGCTCCTGCGGATATGTCTTTTGCCATTCCCGCAAGTTTTGAGTATTTATTATGAAATACTGAGTCTATGCAGTATTCTATTCCCGAATTAACCATCTCTATAGTTATTACAAGTGCTATTGTCAGAAGTAGTATACAAAATTTTATTGCATTAAAATCTAAATAATAACCCGCATATAGTACGCAGATTGCTGCTACTAAATGTATTCTTATGTTTTTTTCTGATTTTAAGGCTAAAAGTATTCCTCTTTTTGCATTCTTAAACGCTCTTAATACTCCGTGTGATTTGTATTTTGACATTTTACTAAAATCCTTTTATTTTTGATAATGCTTGTTCTTGTGCATTTACTACAAAATTATATTCTTCTTCCGTTTGATGGTCAAATCCTAAAAGATGCATTATTCCGTGTGCTATTAAAAAATTTAATTCTCTTTCTCTTGTCCAGCCTTTTTCCTGTGCATTCTTTTCTACTTTATCAAGTGCTATAATTATTTCTCCTAAATTTATTTCTCCGTCAAAAATAAATTTTTCATCGTCCGCACTATCTGCAAAAATTGCAAACGTTATTATATCCGCAGGGTAATCTTTATCCCTGTAATCTCTGTTCATTGTGTGCGTTTTTTCGCTGTCACAGTATAAAATATCAAAAACAAGTGTGTCAAAATTTTGATTGTGCAGGCATGAATTATTATATATTTCAGGCGTGCTTAAGTAGTAATCGAGATAAACGTTGGCGTTATCTATTAATTCCTTTTCATCAAGCTCCCATTTGTCATAAATATTTTCTGTAAAAATGTTAATTGTCGGTATCATTTTTATCTTTTTCCAACGATTTTATTTTATCATCAAGTTCTTTATCTATAACATCAGGCAATATTAATTTTGCTTTTTCAACTTCTTTATCTATGTCGTTTTGATATTTAATTCTTTCGTGCTGCATTCCTCTTATTATTCTGCTGAAAGTTGATGCTATTGTTTTTAAATCCTTTAGTGTAAGCGGTGAATCCGATAATTGACCGTCATTAATTCTTTCCGTAATAATTTTTTCTATAACAATATCAATTTCTTCGGAAGTTGGAGTTTTGAGCGAACGAACAGCCGATTCTGTTGCATCTGCAATCATTAAGATTGCAGCCTCTTTTGTTTTTGGTTTTGGCCCGGGATATCTGAATTGTTCTTCTTTTATGTTTTCAGCACCCTCTTCCTGTACTGCTCTGTTATAAAAATAGCTCGCTAATCCGTTTCCATGATGCTGCAATATAAAATCCTGAATAATCGGCGGTAAATTATATTCTTTTGCAAGCTCTATACCGTCTTTTGTGTGTGAAATAATTACTGTCTTACTTATTTTCGGATTTAACTTTGTATGCGGATTTTCTATGCCGAAAGAAGATTGGTTCTCAACGAAAAACAGCGGACGTTTTAATTTTCCTATGTCATGGTACAAAGCTCCTGCTCTTGCTATTGTCGGGTCTGCACCTATTGCTTCTGCTGCGGCCTCGCACAAATTTGATACCAATAATGAGTGATGATATGTTCCGGGTGCTTCCATTTGCAATCTCTTTAACAGCGGCTGGTTATGGTCTACCAATTCTGCTAAGCCGTACGGCGTTGTTACACGGAATGCACTTTCTATCATAGGCATTACTCCTAGTGCTATTACTGCACTTAATATGCCGTTTATCATTGTCATTATTGCATCTCGTACGATTAATACATTATCTATATCTATTAAAAATTTCTCTAACAAATATACGCTTGATACCACTACTAATCCCGTTAGTGATACGTAAAATCCTACTTTTATTAAATCAGAACGTCTGGAAAATTTTATTTTTGATACGGTAATTTCTGCAACTAAAAGTATTAGTACAAACGAAATTATAAACTCTATTCCAAAATGCAAGCCCAAGGTTAAATTGCATAACAAGAGCAGTGTTGCAAGAAATGCAAGTCTTGAATTTGAAAAGATGGATAATATTATTATAAACGCAGGAAATGGCAGAATGTATGGTGAAAATCCTGTCGGAAGCATTACTGATATTAATGCAACAAACAAAGAAAGTACTGCTACTATTGCTAAATTCGTTTTGGCAGGATGTCTTTTTTCGTAGTCTTCTTTAAATTTGATGAAAATAAATGTTGTAAAGGCTATAAATATATAAATTCCGAGAATACCTAAGAAGTTTATATCAATAAGGCTGTATCCTGCTTGTCTTAAGGCATCTCTTTTTAACTTGGTTACAGGTTCACCCTCAAATAAAATTTTGTCGCCCTTTTCAAAGACTACTTCATATGGTTTTACCGAATTTCTTGCATTTTTCTTGGCAATATCTGTTGCGATTTCGTCCACTACCATATTTGGTACGATAACTTGTTCCAAAAGTGCTGTTACAATTGTGTTTTGGTGCTTTGTTAAATTTAGTGCAAAATGCTTTTGAATAAGCTGCTGCAAGTTTCCTTTTTCGGTATCTTTTTCTGTTATTCCTGTTGCAAGAAGATTTGTAAGCGTTAATTTCGCCTGTTCAAAAACATCTTTTAGGTCGTTGGAATTTGAATTCAGAAGATAATTTACTACGTATAACTTTTTGTTTTCGTCAGAAATGTCAAATAATACGCTTAACTCATCCTGCTTTGTAAATCTGGTTGTATCTTTTTCTCTTATTGTTTTGATTGAGTTTTCAAGTGAATTTAAGTTTGTTTTTATAAAATCGTCTTCTGCTGTAGTAAGGACAGGTTCAATTTTTGATTCAACTTCTTTTCTTTGTCGTTCTGTTTTTTTAGTGTCTATAACAACAATTGTTTTTTCGGCTATTACGTCTTTTTTTGATATGCCGTTTTCTACTACTTTTTGGAAAAAGAAATTTTGTGAACTTATTATAAACGTCATTGCAACTGTAAATAGTATAAAATACATTGCAAATCGAAAATTTGAAGATGAGGTTATTTCATCAAATCTTTCTTTGAAATTCAATTTTATCATATATAAAAATCCTGTTTGTAATCAGTTTAATACATATAATTTTATTACAGATGAGAAATTTTGCAAGTTTAAGATTAATAAAGTATAGTAGATTGGGGTTTTGCTCCAAAAAATCAAGTTGGGCAGGAATGTCTAACTTACTATCTTTAAAATTTTTTATTTATATTTTAAATAAATTTAGCTGTTCAATAGTTTCTAATTCTGTTTCTATTTGTTTAACGGAAGTATTAGCCATGTATTTGTTTACAGATAAACTTTCGTTATTTAAATTATTAAGTGATTGTTCTATATTTTCTTGATTAAAAATTTTTTCATATTTTTGTTTTTGTATTTTTTCAATAAATTCATGCTTTGACATGCACATTCCAATAGTTTTAAAATTAACTTTTTGAGGAAAAATACAATATAAATCATCAATACCAAAGTCAAAAATAACATAACTTCTAGAATCAAGCCATTTTTGGGGAAAAAGAAGTAGAGGATACATAGTATAAAAATATTTTTCTTTGCTAAAAAGTTTTAAAGTTATATCATTTTTATTTTTAATAAAATTATTATATGATTTATTGGCATCAACTATCCATATAACATTTTTATAAAATTTTTCTCGTGAACATTGTTCATTTGTATTTATATAAGAATGTTGAAATTCAAGAATGATATCAGTTTTTGTTTTAACATCAGCAATATGTTTTTCTCCGGTATTTTCATCAAACATAATAACTTCTTGGCATTCTTTTGGAAAATTATTTTTCCAATTTCTATGCCATTCTGTTTCATTTTCTTGCCATGGGTCGCAATTTTGTTTTGATTTGTGTGCCCAATGAAATATTTTTATTTTTCCACATTTTGATATTACTATTTCTCCACAGAGTGGACATATGGCTTTTTTTATGTTTTTATTAGGTTCAACTATTTTTCCATTCAATAAAGCATATTTCATTGATATTCTTTTAAATTTTACTCCAACTATATTAATCTAAAATCTGTTAAAGATAACATCTACATTCTTTAAATAATCATCAAAACTGAAACATTGCTCTATTTCTTCTGTTGTAAGATATTTTGATATTTCGTTATCATTCAATAAGTTTTCTTTGAAGTTTCCGTCGTTATCAAATGCATCAAGTGCGTTTCTTTGAACTATTCTGTACGCATCTTCCCTTGTTAACCCTTTTTCTGTCAGCGTAAGCAGTACTTTTTGAGAAAATACTATGCCTCCAAAGGAATTTGCATTTTTTAGCATATTTTTTTCATTTACTTTTAAGTTTTCCACAAGATTGATAAATCTGTTTAACATGAAATCCAATAAAATTAGGCTGTCAGGGAAAATTATTCGTTCTGCCGAACTATGAGAAATATCTCTTTCATCCCATAAAACAACATTTTCTAGTGCGGCAACCGAATTTCCTTTGACAACTCTTGCAAGTCCGCACAAGTTTTCGCATGTAATAGGGTTTTTTTTGTGAGGCATTGCTGATGAACCTTTTTGTTTTGACGAAAATCCCTCTTCCAATTCTCTGATTTCGGTTCTCTGCATATGTCGTATTTCTGTTGCAAATTGTTCTATTACTGCTGCTATAAGTGCTAAATTTTGCATGTAAAATGCGTGCATATCTCTTTGTATAATTTGTGTTGATATCCTTGCAGGCCTTAATCCTAAATCGCTGCATACCAATTTTTCTACTCGTGGGTCAATATTGCTGTATGTACCGACAGGGCCTGAAATTTGTCCTATATTTATGTTTTCGGCTGCTTTTTCAAAGTTTGACTTTGCTCTTTCCAGTATATCTACCCAGTTCAAAAGTTTTAATCCGAACGTCATAACTTCCGCATGAACACCGTGTGTACGTCCTATACAAACAGTGTTTTTGTATATAATGGCCTTTTCTTTTAAAATCTTTATAAGTTTATCCAAATCTTCAAAAATGATTTCAGAACTTTCCTTTAATTGCAGAGCAAATGCTGTATCTATTACATCAGAGCTAGTAAGTCCTTTGTGCATAAATTTTGAATACTGTCCAAGGCTTTCATTAACATTAGTCAAAAATGCCAAAAAGTCATGTTTTATCTCGTTTTCAATTATGTTAATTTTTGTTAAGTCGAATTTCGCAAGGCGTGAAATCTCTTCATAATCGTTAACAGACATGTCTCCAAGCTCTGAATATGCTTTGCAGACTGCGATTTCGACTTTTAGGTAGTATTCAAAACGGGTTTGAATATCCCAGATTTTTTTCATTTTTTCTCTTGTATAACGTTCTATCATATGATTATTTTACTATAAAAAGGCAATTTTTTTTCATAAAAATTTTTTATATTAATACGAGTGATTATTAAGGATATTTAGCATGGTTTCATCATTTCAATCATCTGTAAACGATAGCACATCAACATCAACAAATATTACAGATCCGATTTTGGCGGCTAAAAAACGTGAAGAGGCTAAACAAGCTAAATTAAAAGCTGAACAAGACGCTCGTGCAAAATCTTTATTTATAAAATTACAAGAACAACGTGAAGTTTACGCTGATGCTAAAAAAGCTTTTTATAAGGCTAAATCAAATAATCAACATTGCAAAAACAGAGCAAATATGTACCAAAGCAGTGCGTATCTTCGTACTCGCAATCAAGAAAGATATGAAGAAGCTACTTTAGCAATGGAAGATGCAAGAGGCGTTAGAAATACCGAATTACGTAGGCTTGAAAGCTATACTGCAAGCTACTGTTCTGCTCAAACTATTGCTACTAATATCAGCATTTTTATGGGCTAATTCTTTTTTGTTAAGTATTTTTAATTTCATGTGTTGATTTTTTTCTTTTTTTTTATATCATTATTACAGAGATATAAATAAAAAAGGAAGTTTTGAAATGACAATCAACTTAAAAAACAAATCAACAATTATAAAAAAATATGGTAAAGATGCTAATGATACAGGTTCTGCAAGCGTTCAAATTGCTATGATGAGCCAAAAAATTGCTGAATTAACTGAACATATGAAATTGAATAAAAAAGATTTCGCTACAAAGAGAGGTCTTTTGATGTTAGTTGGTAAAAGAAAAAGATTATTATCTTATTTGAAAGATAAAAATTTGGATGGATACAGAGAATTAGTTAAAAAGTTAAAACTTAGAGGTTAATTCTTTAACAGATATTTTAAAGAGACCGATAGATATTAAATCGGTCTCTTTTTTGTGTTTATTTATTAATTAAAAGATTGTATTTATATACAAGTCTACATAAATAATAAAATTATCATATCTTTATGGAACTTCGTAAATTCGTTTATTGAAATAATTACAAGCCCGAATTTGTCTGAGTGCGTAAGCACGAGTTATGAGGGCTGTGGTTGAAATTAACGAATTAGAAGTGAAATATCAAATATGATTCTTATTTGTGTAGACATAAGCTTTCGTAAAATTATATATACTTACCCAAAAGATTTAGACAAAATCATTATTGAACCTAAAACCATTATGATAGTTCCAATTAATTTTTTCTTCATATCTTTTTCATTAAACATTTTAAATCCTAAAAATAATGTAACCAGCGTTGAAAGTTGAAATAACGCAAGTGCAAAACCGACATTCATTCTGTCAAAAATGTAATTTGTTGAAAAC
Source organism: bacterium (assembly GCA_017478515.1). GTDB lineage: Bacteria > Cyanobacteriota > Vampirovibrionia > Gastranaerophilales > Gastranaerophilaceae > UBA791. The sequence continues at coordinate 10,763 of JAFVDH010000015.1, read as the reverse complement.
TGCATAATTCCCAAGCAAAGTGCAACTGTGATGTAGTATTTGCATGTTTTTAATGAAACTTTTTCTAAGTTTTTTCGAAATAATATTATTAAAACAAAAGAAAATATTGCCCCTGAAAAACACCATAAATAAAATGAGATAAGAGGTGATGAAAGAATTATAACTTTTTTTAAAAAGGCCGCTTCTATTCCTGTTAGCAGCAATGCCAAAAATCTTAGTTGAATGTCACGTCTTGTAAACAGTTTTAGCGAAAACCCCTCATCTGTCGCATCAAAGACAAACCAGCTTCCAAATATAATTAAAATCATTCCTAAAATGCCTAAAAATGTCGGAATTTCATGAAGTAAAAAAAATGCTGTAAATAACCCGATAATGCATTTATAAGAATTTATAGGCCCTAACACCGACAAATCACCTGATTGCAAAGCTTTAATGAGGCAGGCTGTTCCTGTTGAACATAACAATCCTGCAATAAAGGCATTTGTATACACATCCGGAGGCAGTTCTGCCCAATTTGTTTTTAGTGCAAACGGCATTACACATAAACTCATAAGTGCGTATGTATAAAAATTGCTAACTGTTGCTGAATTGAATTGTACAATTTTTTTTTGAAATGCATTTGCAATCGGATTTGATAATATTCTTAAAACCAATGTTATGTATGTAAAAATCATATACTCATTCTACCAAAAATACTGAAAATGAAAAATTTTTATGATATATTTTAAATGAAAAAAGGGATATTATATGGAAAATACAAAATTTTTATCAAATATAAAAGGAAATGTTTTTGGCGGAATAACTGCTGGAGTAATAGCGTTACCGCTGGCATTGGCGTTCGGTGTTGCAAGCGGATTAGGGGCAACTGCAGGATTGTACGGTGCAATTTTTGTGGGCTTTTTTGCGGCTCTTTTTGGCGGAACTCCTACACAGGTTTCCGGCCCTACAGGCCCTATGACTGTTGTTATTGCGGGGTTGGTTTTGCTTTATCCCGATAGCCACTCAACTATCTTTATGGCTATTTTCTTAGCAGGGTTAATTCAAATTGCTATTTCCTTTACTCAGCTTGCAAATTTAATTCGTTATGTCCCTTATCCCGTTATATCAGGCTTTATGACAGGTATTGGGGTTATTATAATTTTACTTCAAATAACACCTTTTTTCGGAATGGAGTTTTCGGGCTCTCCTATTGAGCATTTATTCTACTTCGTAAAACATTTCTCCGAAATAAATCCAAGTGCTTTATTCTTGAGTATCATAACTTTGTTAATTGTGTTTTTAACTCCTAAAAAAATTAATGAAAAAGTTCCGTCAAGCTTATTGGCGTTAGTCTTGTGTACATTATTAAGTGTTCTTTTAAAGCTTGATGTTGCAACTATCGGTGAAATTCCAAGAGCATTTCCATCTATAAAAATTGGTATGATTGGGTTTAATGAATTTAAAAATATTCTTCCCGCTGCTGTATCTTTGGCTATATTGGGCTGTATTGACTCGCTTTTAACTTCGCTTGTTGCTGATTCTATAACAAAAACAAAGCATAATTCAAGAAAAGAAGTTTTTGGTCAGGGTTTAGGGAATGCTATTTCAGGAATATTCGGCGGGCTTGCAGGTGCAGGTGCAACTATGCGTACTGTCGTTAATGTAAAGGCCGGTGCTACAGGTAAATTTTCCGGCATTATTCATTCATTATTTTTGATAAGTATAATCCTGTTTTTAGCTCCTTTTGCATCTAAAATCCCTATGGCTATTCTTTCTGCTATACTTATAAAAGTTGGTATAGATATTGTTGATTATAAGTTTTTAAAAGTTTTAAAATTTGCTCCAAAGTCAGATTTGATAGTTATGGCAGCTGTATTTTTACTCACTGTTTTGTATGATTTAATTTTTGCTGTCGGAGTTGGAATTGTTTTATCTGCCGTACTTTTTGCCGCAAGAGTCGCAAAACAGTTTGAAGTTAATTTAGAAAATGCGGAAGAGCTTACGGATACTACTGTTAGCGGTGAGGATAAAATTTCCGTGTTTCATATTGACGGAATATTTTTCTTTGGCTCTACTTCTCAGGTGGTTTCAAGGGTTGAAGAGGTTTTGGACAACAAAGCCGTTATAATTGATTGCTCTAAGCTTAATACTTTTGATATATCTGCCGTTTTTGCACTTGAAGATATGATTGTTAAACTTCAAGATAAAAATGTAAAAGTCGTTCTTGTTCTTAAAAATAAAAAACTTGGTGCAAAATTGTTAAAAATGGGCTTGGAAGAAATAATTACCAAAGAAGAAATTAAGTATTCCTTGACTTCAGGTGTAAATAGAGCAAAAGATTTAATTAAGAATTAATATCTTATAATTTAACCAAATTGCACATCCGCACCAAATAACATACGGGATAAAAAGAAATCCTGCTATTTTTGAGTGCTTAAAAAATACAATTGTCGTCGCCAATACAAAAATAAATAATAATATTGCGATACAAAGTGCTAAAACGACATTGTGCCATAAGAAAAATACAGGCGACCATAAAAGATTTAGTGCAAGCTGAATTAAAAATAGGGACAAAGGAACTGTTTTATCTCTAAATTTTAAATCAGAAAATACAATTGCAAAGGAAACAGCCATAAATATATAAAGAAACATCCATACAACTGAAAAGAAAATAGCAGGCGGTGTTATTTCGGGTTTTATTAAACTTTGATACCAATTGTTCATAATAACATTTTAAACTCTTCAATCAAAAATACATTAGACATAAGTATAAAACTTATATTCGACGTAAGTATATGTAAAATTAAGGTATTAGCTTTTGAAAATCTTTATATAAAGTTTTGTAACAAAAAATAACCATGCTGAAATCGGCCTTATCAAAAATACTTTATATAAATGTAAGATACGAGAGACATTAATTGAGCACGAGAGCAATTGATTACGTATTTTATAAGAGAGAGAAATTCTAAACAAACCTACCCTAATTACCTTCCCTTCCTATAGAAATTTTTAACTCCTTTTATGGAGTTTTTTTTTGCCTATTTTTTGATTTATGGATTGTGACCGTAAACTTTTAAAAGAGCGTGGCGTGAAAATAATTATTTTCACGCCACGCTCTTTTTTTAGAAAGTATTATTGTTATTGGCTGAGTTAGCACAATATCAAACTTTGTATTTATCGTAATTACTACTTTTATTCATTATCTATCTGTTTAAATTCGGTTAACCCTCTATAACAGATACGTTTTTAATACCTGCGTTTCTGGCTTTATCCATAAGTTTTACCACTGCTCCGTGTACAGAATCAGGCTCTGATTGGATTACTAATCCGTCAGGATTATTTGGGATCATTTCTTTTATTGTATTTTCTAAATTTTCTTCAGAAATTTCTTCATTATTTATAACATATTTGTTATCATTTGTTACCAGTACAGTTATAAGTTTGGACTCCTTTAAATTTTCCTGTTTTACAATATCAGGCACTGTTAAATTTAGCCCCTGTTGGTCTAACAATGGTGCAATTACCATCATTATGATTAACAGTACCAAAAATATATCTGTTAGCGGTGTTATGTTTATTTCGTTAAAAGAATCTCTCATAGCCATTTTAGTTTTCTCCTATTCTGACCATTCTTCTATATTATTATCAGTTACTGTTTCATTATTTGGTCTTGTTGATTGAACATCATTTTGTTCCATAGCTTTTGCAAGTTCTTTTTGGTCTTTTTTACTTAACGGTTCTCCTGCAACTATTAGCTTTTCAAAATCCGCTGCTTTTGCTGCGTTCATTACTTTCATTATTTCTGAACTCTTTGTTTGTGCATCTGCTTTTACAACTACTTCAGGTTTTTTAAGTGTTGGTCTTAGTGCTGAAAGTTCTTTTGTTAGGTTCATCTCTGATACAGGTGTTCCGTTCAAAAACATTTCACCTGCTTTTGTAATTGATACAGTTGCATTTTTTTGTTCAATTGATATTCCGCTGTTAATTTCGGGAACGTTTATTGAATTGTCCATTGATTGAAATGTCGGTGCAACTACCATCATTATGATTAGCAGTACCAAAAAGATATCTGTTAGCGGTGTTATATTTATTTCTGTAAAAAGTTTCCCTTTTTTACTTGTTGATATAGCCATTATAGAATTCCCAGTCCTTACATAGTTACATTTTGTGGTTTATTAGCTTCTTCTCCGTCAACAAAGCTTAAGAATAATAATTTGATAAGTTGAAAATCATCTTCATATCTTTTAACAATAGCTTGGAATGAGTTGTAGAATATAACAGCAACAATAGCAACACCAAGACCGAATGCTGTGGCTATCAATGCTGAACCTATACCCATTGCAACAGCTGCCGATTGGTTGCCTTGTACCGCTAAATCTTGGAATGTATAAAGAATTCTTACAACTGTACCGAACAAACCTAAGAACGGTGCAACACCACCGATTGTTCCAAGTATTGTCAAATGGTGTTCCAATTTTCTTGTTGCTAAATTTGCTGCGATATCAAATGATCTTGAAAATCCGCTTTTTTGTTCTGCGAATATTCTTACAGCTTCTTCTGTTACTTCGCCAACAACGCCGCCTACTGATACGGCAAGATTTTGTGCTCCGTTTAAGTTATTTTTTAATAACTCTTTTTGTAATTTTGGTATAAATTCCACAACATCTCTTTTATTTTTTTGATAATATGCCCATCTGTTTACTGCTACTGCTACTACTAAGATTGAACATATTAATATCGGTAACAATACCGGCCAATCTAATTGAATTGAATGTAATAATAATTCCATAATTTTTTCCTCTTTTTTATGTCGTACTAAATATTTTTTTTGTTATTTCAGTCTAATATCCTGTCGCCCCAAATACATTATAGTCAAATGTAAATTGAATATCTATGTATTGACCTTTGAATTCCGCAGGCAGAGGTCTGAACGGAGCTGTAACTTCTACAGCATTTAGTGCGGCCCTGTCTGCAGCAGGAAGTCCTGATGATTTTGAAACTTTGTTTGAAAGCAATTGACCGTTTTTGGCAATTCTGAATAAAAGAACAACTCTTTTGCTTTCATTTCCTTTTGGAGGGTCCCAGTTATATTTTATTCTGCTTTGAAGTTCCCTCATATATGGAGCAAAATTAGGTTCTCTTAATGCATCAACTCCCCATGGCCCATTAGGATTACCTCCGGGGCCCGGATTTCCTGCTGAACCTGAGCCTGCTCTGCTTCCTGTTGAACCTGCTGAGGCAAGTGTTCCTCCATGTGAACCTGCACTTGTGCTTGTTGAACCTGTTCTTGTTCCGCTTCCTCCTACAGGGCCTGTTGAATAGCTTTTTCCTGTGTTTAGCGACGGCGGTGCAGGTAAGCCTATCGGTGCTTTCGCTGTATTATTTATTTTTGGTGCACTTGGCGGTGCGTATGATGGTTTTGCTGACGGCATTGTTGGTTTTGGTGCTGCTGTCTGCGTTTGTGTTTTTTTAGGTGTTGGAGTTTGGGTTACTGTTTTTTGTACGGGTTTTGTTTTTGCTGCCTGTTGAGCTTGTTGTTTTGCAACCTTTTTCACCAATTGCTGTGTTGCATTTGTTGTTGGTGACTTTTTACTTGCTTGTGATGGCATTGATACCTTTTTCTTTGGATTATGTTTGCCGCTTGCTCTTGAATTTTTATCCGCTCTATATTTTGTGTTTTTATTAATAGGCATTTGCTCTTTATCTACCAACACAAATTCTATATCTTGAGGTTTGTTTTGAGGTGGGTTTAATATCGAAAATTTCACCCCTAATAAAATTAATATGAAAGTCACTACCGCAAGAAAACTTATACTCAATATGTGTAATGACGGTGATATTATCATTATACAGTTTTTTAAGTTTAAGTTTGATGATTCATCATCGTTTTTTGCTACTTTTGGAACTTCAAATCTGCTGTTTTGAGGTTCGTCTTCTGTTAAATTGTTTAAATTTCCTAATATTGACATTTTCTACCTTTAAAATCTTATGTATTATTTACATTTAAATAAGAATTAAAAATTCCCTTAGTTTCTAATTTTTGTATTAGTATTAATTAAATTTAGAAGGTGTTATTGTTATTGGTTGAGTTAACACAATATCAAACTTCGTATCTATTGGTATAACTACGTTTTCTCCTAAATTCAAAATAGTTTTTAATGATATATTATTTGAATTTTTAGATTTAGGCTTTTTATTTTTATTATTTAAGCTTTGTGAAGAAATAGCTTTTTCTTCAGTTTTTACATTATTATCTTTTGTTCCAACCAAAACACCGGATAAATCGTCAGTTTTTATAATAGCCACAATAGGAATTTGTAAGCCATAAGGAGTTGTGATTAAAGAAAATCTTAAGTGCAATTTCCCGTCTGTTCCATCTTGAGAAGCTCTTTCAACTGTTACTACGTTGCCTGTCAAAATACTTCCTTTTGGTGCGATTAAAGTATCTTTATAGAAAAAGTTTTCTGGTAACGCTACTGTTATTGTTTGACCCGGAAGCAGTGCATCCGAATTTAATTCATATGTAGTTAATACGGTCATAACTGTAGACGGAGGTACGATAATAACTTTTTGTTTGGTTGAAAGCTCTCCTTGTTTTAGCGGAATTCTGTCCCCAACAGAAGAATTGGCATATACTGCCGTACTCATAATTGATAATGCAGCTAAAAGCCATACCAATTTAAATTTCATTATTCCTCCACGAAAATTTTTACAATTTACATTGTAAAATTTATTTTTTATCGTGTCAATTTGTTAAGGTATGTGTTATATAAGCGGGTGAATCAAAAACCATTAAAAGTACTGCTCCCGCAGCAATTGTCAGATGTTCACCCATTTTTAAAGTCGGTCCCGGAACCCACATTAATGTGCCTTTATATAAACCCTCTTGATAATGCGGTAATCTTCTGTATTGTTCCGGTTTTGTGACGTCTCCGCCAAGCAGTGTTGAACCGTTTGATGCTGCTAAATAGGCCTTTATCGGGATTTCAAATCCGTCGGCAAGTTGTAATTTTGTTAATTTTACTACTACCGACGCATTTGTTCCTACTATGGGTTCATTCATCTTTTCAACTTCGCCAAAAATAACTGTTCCTTTCGGAATAATATTTGTATCATACATATATGTATCATCAGTTGCTGCAAATTTTAGTTTTGTTGTATCATCACAGTATGAAGTGGAAAATTCTTGTAGGTTCATAACTTGAACATATGTCCCTTTTGGTATTGTTATAGGGCTGTAATCCCTTAGTTGCAAATCTTCTACCGCAAAACTGACTACAGAATTCATTATAAAAAGAGCAATTAATATATATAATATAAGGAATTCTTTTTTCATATATATTTATTATAATAATCGTTATATTTTTTTCAAGTTATGTCGTTTTTTTTTTGTAGTAAAATAGTATAAATTCATGAGAAAGTCAGCTTTTATAATTATAGTTTTAGCATTTGTGGTGTTTTCATTTTTTGTAGAAATTATTGAAAATACATTTAATGTGCTTGAAATTTATTCCCCTGAGCAAATTGCTATAGATTTTAACGGCAATAAACATATCGATAATAATGAAATTGTAGATTTGAAACTTAAAACTGTAAATTTTGATACTGAAGAAGAAAAATTTCTGTATGATTATTTTTCAAAAGAATACGCCAAAAATCTTCTTTTACACAAAAAAGTTCAATATGATAAATCGAAAAATGATATATTTATAAACGGTCAAAGCTATATCAAAACATTTAATAATCACGAAATAAAACTTGATGATGTCTCTAAATACCGCATTCTGAATTTGAAATCAAATAAATATCATAAATTGAATTGCAAATACGGACGCCAGTCTCATGATTATATAATAATAAAAAAATCCGAGATAACGAAAGATATTCAGGAATGTAAATTCTGCAAAACAATAAATACAAATGAAATAGTAAATACTATTCCTAAGAATGCAGCTTTATTGGATTTTGGCAATATAAGAATATATTTAACCGACTTTACAAAACAACTTAAACCTGATAACTCTTGCAAAACTAACGTTTGCCAAATGTTAAAATACCATATCGACAGTTCAAAAAATACTATTGATATGGCAATTTACGGATATGAAAATATTCCTGAAATACAAAAATCAATAATAAATGCTAAAAACCGTGGCGTAAAAATAAGAATGGTCTATGATACTGATGCACATGATAAAAGCTATTATAAACATACCGCTCAGCTCGCTCAATTAGTAGAAAATGCTAATACTGATACTAAAAATTTGAAAACGAAACAATATATAATGCATAATAAATTTATTGTTTTTGACAATAAAAGAGTTTATACGGGTTCTGCTAACATAAGCCCATCTGATATGTCAAATTACAATTCAAACGTAATACTATTTATTAAATCCGAAAAAATAGCGGAAATTTATACAAGAGAATTTAATCAGCTATATTCAGGAAAATTTCATACCGAAAAAACTCCGACAACTCCTAATGAAACAATATTAGGAGCAAGCCAATTGTCAGTGTATTTTTCACCTCAAGATAATATAATAAATGAAAAAATTATTCCCCTTGTAAACAAAAGCAAATCAACAATATATATGCCTATATTTTTGATAACAAATGCTGATTTGACAAAAGCCTTGATAAATGCAAAAAATAGAGGCGTGAAAATAAAAATAATCCTTGATGCAGGAAATTCTAACAGTGTATATTCAACGCATAAAAAACTTAGAGAAAACGGAATTGATGTAAAAATTGAAAATTACGCAGGGAAAATGCATTCAAAAACAATGATAATTGATAATACTTATCTCGTTTTAGGCTCGATGAACTTCTCTAAAAGCGGAAATTCTAAAAATGATGAAAATGTGATTATTCTGAAAAATCCAAAATTTGCAGAATTTTATACTAATTATTTTAATGAAATCTGGAATAAAATACCTGACAAATACTTGACCTCAGGTCTTTCTGCAGAATGTAAGGACTCAATAGGTTCTTGCGAAGATGGTGTTGATAATAATTTTGACGGTAAAATAGATAAGGCAGATAATGGATGTAAGTAAATATAATATATATAATATATATTGATTTGAATAAAAAAGAAGAGATACAGTTTATACTGTATTTCTTCTTTTTTAGCATAATGCATAATATTTAATATTACTAAGGACAGCTACATGTACCTGAATATGGAGTTTCAAAGAAATACTTTAAAAATTTATTACCGTATATATAGTGTCTACTATGGTTTATTTAGAGTAACAAACTGGACTGCCATCCCACCTACCACTTGCACCATATCTCAGAGCCATAGCATAATCATCTAAAAATCCAGATACACTTATGTAGTAGTTGTTCCAAGGGTTGCTATAACAACTTTCTCCGCAATAACAAGCAATATTAATCATTGCATGTCGTTCTTGTTCACAAGCTTCATAAGAATAATCAGGTACATCATCACAATCTTCTAATCCAAAACTTGAGCCAGCCCCCAATTCACCAAGCATAGCTGTTTTAGCACCAGCTACAATTGTAGATATATTACCATAATTTTTAAGAACTTTGTTTTTAATACAATCGTTAAGTGTATCTATTTCCTCCGTCATACGTGCCCAAGCTACACTTGACGTAGGGTCACCACTCGGTGCTGTATAATCTTCATGTCCTTGAAATCTATATATGAATGCAGGACTATTACTTACTGCAACACTATATTTAACCGGATTTGAAGATTCAGACGTGTGAGAACTCAAATAAACATCTGTCTTACAACCGGCATCATCTAGAAGTTTCACTAAATCATCAGCAGATCTGATACAGCCATCCCACTCAGGTGACTCAGCCTCAGCTTTTTCGCAAAACATACCAAGGTATTGTCCATTGCTATTATATTTTTGAACTAATGCATAATCAGCACCGTTACGACATTTGCAGCATTCATCTGAACTTGTAGTTCTAGAACAGCATTGCTTTAACGATGAACACCAAAATCTCGCTTTGTCATATTCACTATAAAGGTTACAACATTGTTCTGTATTTCTAACATCTGACGAAGAACAACACATTTCATCGGAATAATAGTCTGAATTAAAATAATAATCCTCCGGATCATCACAGAAACATACTCCGGAATAAGGAGATTTTGGTTCCCAACAAGATCCGCCTTCAGGATCCCAACACCATTCTTGATTATGTCCGGGAGCTGATGTACAACAATCATGATCAGAATCATCATCATCAGTACAGCAGTAGCTAGGGTCGTCTGCTGCAGGCCATGCATCTTCCCCGCAAGATGCATGAGAACAAGTGTTTGTACCTGAGTTCCATGTTCCTTTTCCGCTTGGATTATCACTTGATGTACAGCAGTCAGGTGTATTCTCATCAAAACAGCAAGTACTTCCACCTAACCAATACTTGTTTTCTTCTGTTACACTGCTATTATGATATGCTTTACAACAAGCATTTGACGAGGTCTCTGTTCCATGACAACATGTCGCTAATGTTGAAGAATATCTTCCTGCTGAACTATGTCCTGTTCCTGTGTTTGTTGCTGTACAACAATTTGATGTGTTTTCACTTGTACAGCAGTCTCCTGAGTTATCTAACCAGCCTGAACATGATGTATGACTACAAGTACTCGTAGCTGATATCCATGTTCCTTTGCCGTTTGGATTGTTATCTGATTGACAGCACGCTGTTGTATTTTCACTTGTACAATCACAAGTACTGTTTGAACTTAACCAATAACTTTCTCCATTATATGCTTTACAACAATTATCACTCGATGT
>JAFVDH010000014.1 GCA_017478515.1 bacterium | reverse complement strand
ACATGGGTAACAAGCGGGAACTACGGTGCAACAACAAATACTTGTTGTACGAGCAAAACCACATCGGATGTATGTTGTAAGGCGTTAAACGGCAGCTCCGACTACAGCCTATCAGGCGGTGAATGTTCTAAACCTGAAACTCCTGAGTTTTCTATTGTTCTTGTAAGTCCTACAAGTTATGATAAAGTTAATCTTGAAGTTAAAAATTCAAGTGAAACATCAAGATCAAGTTATATAAATTTACAAAACAGTGATTTATCTGAAAATAAACTTCCATCAGGAACTTATAAAGTTATTTTATCAGCAAGTTCATCTGATTCAGGATATTTAACGCATGCTGATACAAAAGTTACTGTTTCGGGTTCAGGATGTACAATCGGAGAATTAAGTGCTGCTTCTTCAGACAAGAGAACTGCTGATTTAACTATTTCCGGCAATACATCAAGTACTTGTTCTCTAACAATGACGGTAGGAACACCAATAGAAATATGCGAAGTTTACCTGGATTGTACACCAATATGGAATTACCAATTTAGTGATGATGAATTATGTAATAGACCAAGCAATGCTTATATGTGTGATAAATGTACAAGTGAAGCTTCTCAATATTTGAGTTGTGGAATAATAGCAAAAGGTTCTTGCTCTAGCTCAGATTTACCATCTTCTGTAAAAATATCTTATAGTTATACAGGATTTACAAATCCTGGTTCTTGCTCACAAAAAGCAGGAGAAAGTTGTTCTTGTACAGCATGTAAGGTTCATGCTTATACATCGCAAACATCAAGTTCGGCAAGTATATCCTTAAGTAAAGCGGGCTCACAAAGTGTAACATTACTGGATAGCAGTTGTATAAAGGCTACAACCTTTGTGATGACAGGATGTACATGGAATGGCTCTATAAATGTAGGTGCGACATCGAATGGTGATGGAAGCTATAAATGTCCTTACAATCGCACAAGTGGCGGAGGAAGCACATCTTCTTGTTCATCATACGCAACAAAGCTTGATTGTGAAAATGCAGGTTGTACATGGTCAGGCTCTGCGAAAGTCGGAACATGTTCAGGTTTTGATAAATAGTTATATATTTAAGCAGGCTCATTTATATTTTTAATATAAATGAGCCTGCAAATATAATATTATGCAAAAGCTACTATCTTAATTCAATTCTATGTAATGCGGAATTATATCTTCATAAATTCCGTCTTTTGTTAAAAAACCTTTTGGTATTTTTCCAAGTTGTGCAAAGCCAAGTTTTTTATATAGTTTTAATGCAGAAATATTTGCGGCTACTACGGCGTTAAACTGTAAAATTCTAAAATTAAATTCTTTTGCTTTTTGAATGCAGTCTTTTACTAACAATTCGCCTAAATGTTTTCCTCTCATAGATTTTTTTACAGCATAACTGGCATTACAGATATGTCCACATCTTCCTATGTTATTCGGATGAAGAATGTATAATCCTGCAATTTCTTCTGTTTCTTTTTCAATACAAACACCTGTGTAAGTTTGTTCATTAAAAAATTGCAAGCCTGTTTTTGTATTTAGCAATTCTATTTGAGGAAAGGCCATTCCGTCTTCCACTACTTCATTCCAAATTTGATTTACTTCATTTATATCATTATTTTCAAATTTTCTTACTTCATAATTCATAAAAATTTTTCCATTCTTATATGTTCGCAATGCTCATCAAAATATATATTTCCAATTTCTTTGTAGCCATTTTTTGAGTAAAATTTTTTCACCCTAACCTGTGCCGACAAAGTTACTCTGCTTCCGCCCTCTTTTTTGATTTCTTCTTCCACAATTTTCATTATTTTACTTCCGAGATGTTTATCTCTATATTCCTTTATGAGAGCAAGTCTTCCTATATGATATATGTTATTTTCTTTATAATATCTGCATACAGCTATCGGGATATTTTTATCATAAAAAACAACATGCGTACAGTTTTTATCAATTTTGTCAAATTCATTTTTAAAACCCTGTTCTTTTATAAAAATTTCTGCTCTAACTTTTACAATATCAGGATTTAGTTTTAAATACTTTTTATAATCCATTTAATTATCTTAACATAAAAACCGAATAATACTTTACAAAAATATATTTTAGTATTATAGTACTAATATACTAAATAAGAGGTGCAAAATGTTTAAAATCTCAGAAGCGTCAGCAATAGCTTTGCATTCAATAATTTACATAAATAATAAGGATGAAACAAGTTCCTTAAAGGAAATTGCCGGAGAATTTAATATTTCTGCAAACCATCTTTCAAAAGTTCTTCAACGTTTTGTAAAAGAGGGCGTCCTTATATCTGTAAAAGGCCCTAGCGGCGGGTTTAAAATTAATCAAAAATACAAAGATATGACATTTATGGAAGTATATGAAATTTTCGAGGGAAAATATAGAAGTCATAACTGTCTGTTCAATAATGGTCATGGTAATTGCACAAAATGCATAATGTCTGATTTGATATCAGGTATAGAAAAAGAATTTACGGACTATATGACTAATACAAAAATTTCGGATTTCAAATCATAAATATTATATTGCAGAATAAACTCTAATAAAAATATAGTGTGAATATTAAAAAAGGAGAAAAAATGACATCAATGTTTTGTTTTCAATGTGAACAAAGAGGAAAATTTAAAAGCACAGACGGAATTATGTCTGAGGGATGTACAACATGCGGTGTGTGCGGCAAAAAGGCTGATACTGCAAATTTGCAGGATGAAGTTATTTCATCGCTTATTGAGCTGGCTTGTTCAACACCAAGCGACGATACAACAAAAGCAATTATTGACGGATTATTTACGACAATTACAAATGCCAACTTTGATAATGAAGAATTAAAGAAGATAGTTAAAAATCCTAAGTTTGATATGAATAGTCTTTGGAATGGAAATGAAGATATCAGAAGTTTAAAATCTTTACTTCTGTTCGGGCTAAAAGGTATGGCTGCATATGCCCATCATGCTTGGGTTTTGGGATACAAAGATGAAGTGGTTAATAATTTCTTTTATGAGGGATTATCTGCCCTGGCAAAAGATTTATCGGTTGAAGATTTAATTGCTATTGTTCATAAATTAGGTGAAATAAATCTTAAATGTATGGAATTGCTTGATAAAGCAAACACTGAAACCTTTGGCAATCCTGAACCGACAACAGTTACAAAAAATATTGAGGCAAAACCTTTTATCGTTATTACAGGTCATGATTTAAGGGATTTAAAACTGTTATTAGAACAAACAGAGGGTAAAGGTATAAATATATATACTCATGGGGAAATGCTTCCTGCACATGCGTATCCGGAACTAAAGAAATTCGAACATTTAAAAGGTAATTTCGGTACAGCTTGGCAAAATCAACAAAGAGAATTTGATAACATCCCCGGAGCAATTTTGTTTACTACAAACTGCATAATGCCTGTTAAAGATTCGTATAAGGATAGAGTTTTTACAACAGCTGTTGTTCATTATCCCGAATGCCAACATATTGATGAAAAAAAGGATTTTACTCCTGTAATCGAAAAGGCTCTTGAGCTTGGCGGGTATAAAGAGGAACAAAAAATGAAAGGTATTAATGGCGGAGACACATTAACTGTCGGCTTTGGACATCATACAGTTTTATCTGTTGCTGATAAAGTTATTAATGCCGTAAAATCAGGTGATTTAAAGCATATATTTTTAGTAGGCGGCTGCGATGGAGCTAAACCCGGTAGAAATTATTATACAGAACTGGTAAAACAAACCCAAAAAGATACTCTTATTTTAACTCTTGCCTGCGGCAAATTTAGATTTAACGACTTAGAGTTAGGCGATATCGGAGGTATCCCACGTTTACTTGATATGGGTCAGTGCAATGATGCGTATTCTGCAATAAAAGTCGCAGTTGAGCTTTCTAAAGCATTTAATTGTTCAGTAAATGAATTGCCGTTATCAATAATATTATCCTGGTACGAACAAAAAGCGGTATGCATTTTATTGTCATTATTGTATTTAGGAATTAAAAATATCAAGTTAGGGCCAAGTCTTCCTGCTTTTATTTCTCCAAACGTATTAAATATTTTAATTGACAAATACAAAATTGCACCAATAACTACACCAGAACAAGATTTAAAAGAAATATTAAAATAGGAGAAGATTAATGAGCACAGTATTTGCACAAAAAGTTTTAAACTTAAAATCAAGTATTGAATACCAAGAAAATTCAATAGTAAGCAAAACAATCACCGAAAATAAAGACAGTTCATTAACACTGTTTGCACTCGATAACGGTCAATCAATAGCCGCCCATTCTGCTCCTGTTGATGCTGTAATTCAGGTTTTAGAGGGCATATTGGAGGTTATGATTGATGAAAAATATTATACACTAAACGAGGGCGAAATTATTTTAATGCCAAAAAATTTACCACACGCTCTTAATACAAAATCTAAAGTTAAAATGGCATTATTTAAAGTGTAAATAAAAAGAAAGGCTAAAAATGGAAAAGAATTGCTTAAATTGTAACAATGTAAGAAAAGTTACCATAATCGGATGCGGGTTTGTAGGTGCGGCCTGTGCATTCAGTATTATGCAAAGCGGTTTGTTTTCGGAAATGGTTTTGATTGATTCCGACAAAAATAAAGCTGAGGGCGAAGCCTTAGATATTAGCCATGGTGTACCTTTTGCTAAGCCAATAAAAATATATGCAGGTGATTATGACGATATAAAAAATTCTTCGATAGTTGTCGTAACTGCAGGTGCAAGCCAAAAACCAAATGAAACAAGACTGGATTTAGTTAAAAAAAATATTTCTATCTTTAAATCAATAATTCCTGAAATTCGAAAACGTAATTTTAACGGCGTTTTATTAATAGTCGCAAATCCGGTTGATATTTTAACAACTGCAGCAGTAAAATTAAGCGGATTGCCTGAGAATAAAGTTTTAGGTTCGGGAACGGTTCTTGATACCGCAAGATTAAAATATGAATTAGGCAATCACTTAAATGTAGACAGCAGAAGTATTCATGCATTTATAATCGGAGAACACGGTGATTCTGAAATCGCAGCCTGGTCAAGTGCCAATGTTTCAGGCATTCCATTGCACAAATTTTGCGAAATGCGTGGACATTTTAACCACGATGAAGCTACGCAGCGTATTGGAGAAGAGGTTAAAAACAGTGCATATACTATAATTGAGAAGAAAAAATCTACATACTACGGCATCGCTATGTCTGTTAAACGAATTTGCGAAGCAATAGTGAGAAATGAAAAATCAATTCTTCCTGTATCTTCTATGATGCACGGCGAATACGGAATTTCAGGTATTTCGCTTTCCATGCCGGTTATAGTCGGCAAAGACGGCGTCGAAACACATGTTCCTATTCAATTAAGTGATGATGAAATCTCAAAACTTAAACACTCCGCTGAAACCTTGCAAAATGTTTTAGCTCAAAATGAATTGTAAAATATGTTTAATAAAGGCGGGCTGTCTTATTTTATAACTTTTATTATTCTAAAGGTTAATTTTTAAGACAGCCCGCCTTTATTTTACAATATATTATTTACTAATCCAATTTGTTGAATATTTCATTTACGACAATCAAGAATTGTGCAATAAGTGCAAAATTAAGGTATTGTGGCAGTCTTGTTTTCCAAGTGTCTGAAAATTCTTGGTCAAAAGGTTTGTTAAAAATAATTACTAAAACAAGAATAATAAAAAATAAAACTAACGCTCCAATCATAACTAAAAACTCCTTTTAAACATATTGTACAGAAATTTTTAATATTGTTTTATCCACAAATATATATTTTCAGGTATAATATTTTTATGAAAAAACTTCTAATTATACTGTTAATAATGTTTATAACTCAGCTAAAAACTACGGCAATACAGGAAAGCAATCTTCCTGAAGCAAAACATGACTGCTGTGCACACCATCATCATAATCAAGAAGCAAAAGTCGTAAAGGAAGGAGATTACCTTTCAATAAAGGATTGTATTGCAATTGGCTTAAATAACAGCCCGATTATAAAAGAATATGCTTATAAATTAGAAATAGCTCGAGCAAATGTCGGCAAAGCTAAATCAGTATATTTTCCTGAATTATCTGCAAGTGCAGGATTATCTCAATCATATAATTCCGACCACGAGGTTTATCTACGAAACTATAGAGAAGTTCCATCTGTCGGCGTTTCTCTAACTATGATGATTTTTGATTTTGGTAAAAATCTTGCTAATATCAGAATGGAAAAATTTCTGGAAATTGCCGCAGATTACGAATTCCAAGATGCTGTATGCAATACAGTTTTTGATATAAAAACTCATTATTATAAATTGCTCAAGGCTAAAGCTGACTACGAAGCTCAATTAATGAATTTAAAATATCAGGAAGAAAATATCAAAAAGATTTCATCATTGGTTAAGTCTGGTAAAAAGGATAAAACAGATTTGACATTTGCCAATACAGAATTGTACAAAATTCAATCGGAAGTCCTGGATAAAGAAATTGAATATAAAAACGCCATAGAAGCCTTGAATAACTCAATGTACTTACAAAACGCTCCTGCGTATAATATATATGAAACTCAAACCTTTGAATTTAAACCTGAAACTCTTGATAACTTTAAATATTTAGCAAATAAAAATAATGATAAAACTTATAAAGACGATACAATATTTTCTCACCCAAAATATACATATAATCAGGCAATTCAAATAGCATATGATAAAAGCCCTGACATAAAAGCTCTTACTGCCGTGAGAGATGCCATGGATCAGGCACTTTTGTATGTAAAACGAACTTATTATCCTGAAGTGAATATCGGTACAGGATATGAGTTTTTGAACTCAACGGAAGTTACAAATAATTCATTTTTAATAGGTGCAAATGTTTCTGCATCAATAAATGCAATGCGTCAGAAATTTGATGTAAAAGGTGCTGTTTCTGAATTAAAACTTGCAGATACTGAAATTCAAACATTCAAATCAGACTTGTACTTTGCCGTAAAACAAAGATTAAATACGGTTGATACAACATATAAAAATATTCCTGTAAAGAAAAATCAGTTAAAATCAGCCTCAGAAAATTTAAAACTTACTTCTGATAACTATTATAATGATAAAATGTCTCAAATTGATTTTGAAACAGCAAGAATTCTTTATTTTAAATCCCTAAACGACTACATAAATTCTGAATATAAGTATAATATAGCATTAATAGACCTGGAAAAGGCAATGCACGAGCATATGATAGACTTTCACGATGATGCAGAACATGCAATTGAATGTCATAGTAAGGATGTCGGCAGAGCTCTAAGTACAATGGTTTATTGTAACAAAAAGCACAATAAAGATAAAGACAGGAAATAAAATATTGTGTCGATGAAGATTTAAGATTATAAATCCGTATTGCATTTTAGATAATAGCTCTTAGTCAACTAAGCTTTCATTGCTTGTAGCACAGTTGTTTTGAATTTACCGTCCCTTTTCAAAAAGTTTTTACCTTTAACCCGAGTCTCTTACCGGGGGGGCATTTTTATTGCATTAAAACGATTATGGTAATTAAGTATATTACTTATGTAATCTTTTAAAATAATATAAATCATATTTACATATAGCGGGAATATTCATTTGAATATTCCCGCTATATGTTTACCAAGTTTATATAAACTTTTACAACGCCTCTCTAAGCATTTGAAGATTTTCTTTTGCTGTTTCGTTATCAGGCTCGATTTTAATTATTGATTCATACATGTCTATTGCATCGTAAATTTGACCCTGACTTTCATATATCAATGCTAACTGGTGTCTTGCACCTATATGCTCAGGGCTTAATTGAATAACTCTTCTTAGTGCTGTTATTTCATTTTCAATATCTCTTTGTTTTCCGTACAATCTTGCAAGCTTATAATATGCATAAACATTTTCATCGTCATATTTTATAGCGTTTAGCAATGCTATTTTTTCTTCATAAATATTTTCTATAACATCATAACATTCCGAAAGGGCAATATAACATTCCGGCTGCATTGGGTCTAATTCTATAGACTTATTAAATTGTATAATTGCCTCATTATAACTTTTTATATGCGTATTTACTCTACCAAGTTGAAAGTAAATTTGAGGATTTACTTCATCATATTGAATAGCTAACGGGAATAATTTAAAACATGATGTATAATCTTCATGTTCAAAATAGTCCATTGCCCAATCTACATATAAATTACTCATATCCGTATGAACCATTGGAACTTCTCTTGGCGGTACTAAATCAAGAATTTCTTTATATGTCTGAACTGCTTCTTCATACTTTCTTTCATCATGATATGCTTTTGCAATTATTCGTCTTATTTCAACATTTTCCGGATTGTTTTCTGCCAAAATTAACAGATAATCCAACCCTTTTTGAAAATCACCTTTCATTATATAGACTTTAGCTATTAAAGCTCTTGTAGAAACCTTATCTGAGAAAGGATGTTCAAACATTTGTTCTGCATATTCTATCGTCTTATCATAATCTTTTAGTGCATAATGAATATTTACAAGATTTTGCAATAGCCATAAAGAAAAATTATCATCTTGTGAACTTGCTAGTAATTCTTGACATAAATTAATTGCATTTTCATAATCAGCCGTTCTTATATAAAGTTCTACCAGTTTTTTATTTATGTCTATATTTTCAGGATAAATATCTTTTATTTCAAAAAGTTCTTCAAAAGCTTTTTGATAATCTTCCAAGTCCATATTTAAATCAGCCAATATTAATTTAATCTTTAGCAAATCTGCATTATTTTCTACATATTGTTCTAATTTTTTATACATTTTTACAGCTGAAATTTTTTGATTTTGAGCCAAATAAACATCTGCTAATTCTCTTATTGCGATAACATTTTCTGAATCATAGTCAAGAATAAGTTTATATTCGTTAATTGCTTTAGAAATTTGATTTATTTTTTTGTAGCATTTTGCCAGAAGAACTCTCATTGAAACATTATCTTGATATTTTTCAACAATTTGAAGAATTACGCTTATAGCATCATAAATTTTATCTCTCGAAAAATAAGCTTTTGCTAAATATTCTCGAATTTCTACGGCATTTGGCTGTGTTTTTAGATATTCTAACGCAACATTTTCAACTATTTCATATTTTTTTTGGCGGTAAAGCATTTCAATCTGTTTTACCATATCGTCTAAACTAATTTGCAGTTCTTTCTTTTTTGCCGGTTGAGAGAAAGAAACCAACAAATACGACATGAAACTTATAAAAGCAACTGATACCGCTATAATTACGAATACAACAACATTAGTCATAAAAATCCTTTTTTATAAAACTATTGATAATTTAAATTGTTTAATGTATTTTACTTTTCTACAAAAAACATTATATTATATTATATGAGAAAAGTTATAATATGTCTACTTATTTTAGGAATATTTGCATCATATAGAGTAGTAACGGCCGAAGAAGTTGATTGGAACTCAATAGGCAATCCTGATAACGCATGGGATGGACAAAAACCGATTACAAATAAAGAATTTGAACAAGTGATAACTGAACTTGAAAAAAGAAAAAAAGGCAATAAAAAGGCAAATAAACCTCAAAAGGGTCAAGAAATGAATAAAGCCAATGAAACAGAATTGCTTTCAAATATAAATACAGCTATTCCTTTGTTAAATCTTCCTGTTTCTGCAATAATCGGTGAAAAAGTTTTAATCCCTGGGCACTATAAAGTTATTGGTGAAAAAGTGGGAGATAAAATTTATTTAAAATTCTATCAGGGGCATTATATGGTTGCAAAAACTGAGGCATACGAAACGGAAGATGATTTTAATTCCGAAGAAATTTATTTTCTTAAATATGAAACGGTCTCTGGTAATCAGTTAAAAATAATGTTTGGCTCAATGGAATTTAATGCCTTTGCCTTTGTTCCTTATTTGACGGAGTAGGTTTTATTAGACATGAATAATAACAGACTTAAATTATAGATTGTTCTTCAAAGTGTTTTTATGGTAAAAAGTATTAAAAAACATTGCAAATTAAGACAATATTTATATAGACATTTATTTTGTTACTTATTTTGCAAATAACTTTTAATATAAAATTGATATGATATTATTAGAAAAGTATGGATTATAGTTTGTTATTAAACCCTATATTTGTATCAGTGATAGTATTATGTATACTTTGTTTATGCAAAGTTAACGTAATTCTGTCGTTGATTTTATCCACAATAATTGCCGGATTATTTTCGCATTTTACATTTACAAAAACAATGAACTTGTTTATAAGCGGAATGGGAGCAAATTCAGAAACAGCTCTTTCATATATATTATTGGGGACATTTGCAGCTGTAATTACAACAACAGGCCTTGCGAAGATAATTTCTAAATATTTGGAAAAAATAATTAACGGAAAAAAAAGATATCTGGTGACAGTTTTGATATTGATGGCAATTGCCTCACAGAATTTAATTCCTATTCATATAGCATTTATTCCGATATTAATACCGCCTCTTTTAGGATTAATGAATAAACTAAAAATCGATAGAAGAATGATAGCCTCAAGCCTTGCATTCGGATTAAAAATGCCTTATATAGCAATACCTGCGGGATTTGGATTGATATTTCAAGGTCTTATTGCCGATTATATGACAAAAAGCGGAATGTCGGTAACTGTAAAGGATGTATGGCATGTTAATTGGTTTATCGCATTGGCAATGCTTATAGGACTTTTAATTTCAATATTTGTAAGCTATAGAAAGCCAAGAATTTACCAAGATTTGCCTATTTTATCAACGGAAGAAGAACATAAATTTGACGAAAAAGATTTGCATTTTAACAGAAAACACGCAATAGTATTGTTTTCAGCCTTTGTGACCTTATTGGTACAATTAACAACAGGTTCATTACCTCTGGGTGCAGTTATAGGATTAACTATTATATTTGCAACTGGAGTAGTAAACCATAAAAAATCAGATGATTTATTCAATCAGGGCATATTGCTTATGGGACATATTGCATTTGTAATGCTTATTGCAGCGGGATTTGCACTTGTTTTGCAAGAGGGCGGTGGAATAGAAAACCTTGTTAATGCCGTATCGCCATTTTTGGCTGGAAATAAATTGATAGCAGCGGGGCTAATGCTTATTATAGGATTATTTGTAACAATGGGAATAGGTACATCTTTTGGAACAATCCCTATTATGACAGTGCTTTTTGTGCCGATATGTTTAAAACTGGGAATATCAGTTCCTGCATCAATAATTTTAATATCAGCAACAGCAGCACTTGGGGATGCCGGCTCTCCTGTATCTGATACAACATTAGGCCCTACATCGGGACTGAATGCTGATGGGCAGCACAATCATATTACAGATACTTGCATACCTACTTTTTTGCATTTTAATATACCAATAATTATTTTTGCTATTATTGCAGTGATTTTATTTTAAAGGTATAAAAATTTTTAGACAAATAACGGCAAATAATGTTTTCAGTTACATAAATAAAACATTCGTTATGAAAACATAATATTAATTATACATACATTATTTACACATTGTGTAAATAATGAGGCTTTAGTATATCAACAAAGAAAATTCTTTGTTGATATACTATTGGCATTTCCACATTAGTTCACAACCGGTAGTACCAATATTTATACCAATGCTGTGACCTGGCCATAAAATTGTGGATGTAGCATTGCCATCAAAGTAACAATTACCTTTTAGGCGGCTAACTTTAGGATATTTACCTGATGCACATTTGATTTGACTAGTATTTCCTGTAGCTATTAAGCTATAAACATAATTGCCGTCAGGAGCTAAACCACCTGTTGCACGGTGTTCACAATGGTCCGCATGCGGAGATAATTGAACCTCAGTGTATGAACAATTTTCATTTCTACATAGTTTCAAAGATACAGTATTTGAAGATATCTCTGTATCATCAAATTCTTCATACAATCCTATATAATTAGGAGTTGCATCTGCTATTGATGCACACTTGTTTCCGTTTGTAGTACTTGTCGATGAGCATGTTCCACCATCAGTTGTAAAGTTACAAGTTGTTTTGTAATCACCGCTATTTAATACCATGAATATAGGTGCCGTTCCAGGAGGTCCAGGAGTAATTAAAGTAGCCGTACAAGTAGAACCTGAAGTAGTAATACCACCAGTATGATTATATTGTCCGGCAATATACTTAGTAGTTCCCTTGCATAATCTTAAAGATTGAGTTGAACATGAAGAGATTGTATGGTAAACATCGTCCAGATTCGTAGAATTAAGTAAATTAACACCAGCACCTGATTTAACAGAAAACATATATGAAGTTGTTTGGCAAGCATGTGCGGTCACAGTACAATTGCAAGTTCCTGATGAACACATACTTGTTACTGATGTTGATTGAGCTGCTGCAGAATCTATAGTAAGACCTGTACATTTTGAATCTAAAGTCCAACCTGTAAAATCACAATAGCCATTACAAGGGCTTGTTGGTCCATTTGCTACAAATTCGGCATTTATTGATTTTGATTCTCCATAGTTTATAGTAAAACTTGCTGTAACACTGCCAAGTTCAGTAGTTGAACCATTTTTCATCGTAACGACTGTTTTACCGTTAAATTCATTATTTTCAGGAATAGCACAGGCACCGCCTGATAAAGAATATTGACCTGTATTTAAAGCTTTACAACAAGCATCAGATGATGTTGCTATATGGCAACACGTATCTGTTGTAGCTCCATACATATGATTTGATAACCAAGTACCCGCTCCGCTTGGATTGTTTGATGATGTACAACAGCCTGAAGAATTATCCTCAGTACAACAGCTTCCGCCTGCATCTAACCAGCCTGAACATGCTGATGCATATGCATGACGACATGTGTTTGTATCTGATATCCATTCTCCTGATCCATTTGGATTATTATCCGATTGACAGCAGTCTGACGTATTTTCGTTTGAACAACATGTTGAACCACCTAGCCAATAGTTATCATCATTTTTGGCTTTGCAACATACGTCAGATGTCGTTTCATACTTACAACATGTATTTGTTGTAGCTCCATGACTTCCGCTTTCTACCCATGTTCCTGAGAGTTTATGTGTGTCGTTTGCACTTGTATTGCTTGATGTACAACAATCCGAAGTGTTTTCGCTTGAACAGCATGTACTTCCGCCTAACCAATAGTTACTATTGTTATAACACTTACATGCAGCATCGCTGTCTGTTGCAGATGTGT
>JAFVDH010000013.1 GCA_017478515.1 bacterium | reverse complement strand
GGTGTTGTTAAGCCAAAGACTGTGCGAATCTCTTTTGCTTTATCTAAAACAGTTTTGCCAGCTTCGTCATTATCGTGAAGTATGCAAACTCTTTCAGCCTGTATTTTCATGGCTGTTTCTAAATCACCATTTGCACCGCCTAAAGCACAAACATCAATAGGTTTATTCATTCTGTGTAGTTGTGTCACCAGAGAGAGTTGGTCAAACTCTCCCTCAACAACAATAAGGCCTTTGCGCATTTTTTTGTAGCTTTTAACTTTTGACAGTTCATCATCTGAAAATACACCTTGATTAAAAACACCTGCCTTATTTTTCACCTTTAGTATTTGAAATGTCTTTGTATCTATGTATGGTTTTCTTGTTTTTGCTTGTGTAATATTTCCATTTTCGTCACGATAGAAAAAAATAAGCCTATCCCAATTATTACGATTAAATTTCTGTAAATTTTCAATACAATCTTCAATATCTTTTAATTTTGTTTGCAGCTTTTCTTTTTTCTCTGCGTCTGCTTCTTCTTCAATTTGTTTATTAAGGTCAGCAATTAAATCTTCATTTACTTTATTAACATCATAATTTGCAGGAATAACACCGACATCAGAGCGCCTTAAAATATACTCCGGTATTTTTCTTGTTCCATTAGCATAAACAAATGCTTGACATGGTTTACCGTCTTGTTTGTTTTCAAATAATGCTTTGTGTGCTGCTTCAAAAAATCTATCCATAATGGTTGAGACATAATCAACACCATAATTTATTGTATTAAGATTAAGGTGTAAACCACAACTAAAGCATTTTGCCTTGTCTAAATTGTCCCCATACCTGTGCATGTGTTTCTTTCCACACACTACACATTCTTGTGCCCCTTTTCTGTTTTCAAGTTCTTTTCCATACATGAACTTTGTTGCTTCGCTTAAGTCTTTAAAAAACATTGTTGTTTCCTCCTCTTTTGTACTTTTCTACAATTTTTCTTTTTTCTTCTGGGGTATGCCCTACTACATAAACCGGATTTGTACCCCACATAAAATCTGGCTTTGGTAACTCTCTTTTGAGTTTTTTGTCTGCTGTCAAAAATTTCTTTTTTTCCATTGTTGACTTCTCCTATTTTTTCTATTACACTGTTATCAAATTAAAATGAAGTCAGATAGACTTGTTTATGTTTGATAATTAAAGTATCGTACATAAAGGGATTTTCAAAAAAGTCTTTTATTGTGAGGTCAGGTAAAATAAAGAAAGGATAGTTTTTGAAATGTTAATGTTATTAAAAGAAAAGAGGTAAATTATGGAAACAAAACAGAGTAACAAGAATCTTAATGTGCTGAAGGCACCATTTGAAAAATGGTATTTAGAAAAGTACACAAATGCGTTGAATGAATTAAAGTATGATGACGCACCAAAGGAATTTTTAAATGCTCAAGGGTTAAGCCAAAAAGACTTTTATAAAAAGTACATTCAACCTTTTACAGACTTAGATGAAAAAAATTTAGAAATTGTGCTAAAAGCTCTTTGTGTGAATCTTAGAGAAACAACATCACGGAATTATTCTTATGCTGTATGTAAACAGCCGAGAAGTAGCCGCCAATTAAATGCACTTCAATGGTTATTGCCGCAAGTTGCGGACTTAAAATTATTTGAATTGCCGGAAAAAGTTAAGGTTTATTATAAAAAACCTGTTAGGCAATGTTTATATTGCGGTAAACCTGATTTTTATATCAGAAATAACAAACAAATTGCTTTTACAGAAAAAGTGCATTTATGTCACCATAATAATTGTGACATGGTACAAACGAATCTGGGTGACCATGATATAAATTGCCATTATAAAATATGGAAACAAAAAAAGAAAAATTTAAACCAAACTATTATAAGAAATTCAAAATATTACAATGGTGATAAATGGCATGATGTAAATGTTGATAATAAACTAATTAGAACATTTTTAGATTTTTGCGATAAGCAATATGAAGAAAACTTAAATATTGAATATACTATTCAATATTGGGCTGAAATGCCAGGCTATCCTGAATCAAGACAATTTATGGAAGCTCTACATTATAGCGAATTATTATAAAATAAATTTTTGCGAAACAAATTAACCTAATTAACCATACTAACCGGTTACTTTGGTTAGTATGGTTAGTTTAAAATAAAAAAGTTATTTTATAAAATTTATTATCATGCCTGCAATGCACCAACCACAAGCAAAAACTTTTTAAAATATGCCACAAAATAAACCGGTCTTTACTTTTGCGCACACGCATATATTAAAATTTAAGGGGCGCCAATGCTAAAAGGGGGAGAGGTTTTTAGATAAAATTAGTCTAAAATCCAGATATGATGTTCTATTGCAATAAACACTATAAGTTCAAATATGATTAAACCTATAAGAATTTTGTCATTGATTTTATAAGTATTACAATATGAAATTGTAAAAAATATTGAAATGAATGCAACAATTCCAAAACAAAATCTTAAAAACATTATTTACCCTTATTTTTGTTTAATTCTCTTTCTAATACCTGTTTAGCGGTTAGTGCCCTTTTATAGCTTTCCAATACGCTTTGATATTCTACCATATCACTTTCTTGCAAACATTGCTCTTTTGCATAATTTAGGTCTTGTATGCCGGAATCCATTGTTTGCATTGAAAGCTGTTCAAGAGACAATGCCATTTTAGAAAGTCCTCTATAATGAAAAGCTTGTGGATTTTTAGGCTGTAATTTTATTGACTGTGTTGTATCTTCAATTGCAGCTTTTTCATTGCCTTTCATAGAATTAACCAAACCTCTAACGCAATACGGTAATGCTTTTGGTGTCCCATTTTGTTTATTTATTTCAATAGCTTTTGTTAAATCTGTGTATGCACCGTCTTTATCTCCAATACGCATTCTTGCAATACCACGCATTGTGTAGTATTCGGACTCATTAGAATTATATTTAATTGCATTTGTAAAATCACTTATTGCACTATCTAAAATATTAAGATTTTCAAGATATACCATGCCTCTTAAGCCATAATAAATATCTGAATTTTTAGGGTCTATTTTTAAAATTCTATCGTAATAATTTATTGCAGCATAATAATCATTGTTTTTCTCTGCCATTTTAGCTTTGTTAAGCAATGTTAATAAATCAGCATAGCTATCTTGCTTATAATTTTTGCTATTTTCTACACTTTTCAAATAATCGCGCGTCGTTTGAATAGTTTTATTATATTCGTAGTTATTATTTTCGTATTTTGAAGTTTTTGCAGCGTATGAAATATTTGATATTAACAAAATAACTAATGTTGAAATTAAAACCTTTTTCATCTTTACCCCTTATATTATTTTTCTTTTGAATTTTTATATAAATCTTTTACCTTTAATGTTTTATTATAATATCCGTGTCCGGCTTCTAATGTTTCATTATGCTTTATGTGTTCAATTTTTCCAGAGTATGTTTCAGCGTCTATATCAATAGATACAACTGCATTATATTGATGTTGAATAAAGGTTATATTTTGTACTTTAATTGACTTAAATTTTTGAGTATCAAGGATTAGAGAGGGCACTAATACAGTTGCTTCTTCGTAAAAACTTTCTGGGTGTTCCGCTGCCAAAACTGCGTTTGCAAATATAAACAATGATATTAAACATAATAATATTTTTTTCATATTTTACCTCTTGTTAATACATCAATTTATTATTGATATTCCTTAAATTATTATTGATATTCTGTAGATTAGTATTCATTTGAAACTGATTATAATTATTGATATTATTTTGAATTGCTTGTTGTCTTATCATATTTTCCTGCAATTCAATTTGTCTATCTTGGGCGGTTTTATTTATTTCTCTATTTGTTAAATTCATTAAGCAAGCATTTTGTTCACTTGCAGGATATATCATACAAGCATCATACCCGCTTTTAAATTTTTCTTTGCGAGCAATCCAATAATTTATAATAGGTACAGTTTCATTAAACCATTTTTTGCTCATATTTACTTGCATATTATGAGGAATAGGTTCTAAATTTTTAATACCAACAGGAACAACTTGCTGCCAATGGGCTTCAAATCTGTCATACTCCGGCTCTTTAAATGTAAATGGGGCCCTTGATATTTCAATAGTGTTTTCTTCTTTATAATATTTTATTTTAAGTTTAACTTTTGTACCTTCTTCACCACGCACTAAATTTGTAACTTGGTCAATATTTAATTTCTTTACTTTTTGGTCATTTATAGAAATTATCTCAGCTCCTTCCGGTAGACCTGATTTTGCAGCCATAGAATTAGGAAATACAACTTTAACAAATACTTTTTTATTATATGGGTCTTTAACAAGTCTTGCGCCTATTCCACAATATTTTATATCTGCAAATACAAGTCCTGTGCTAACCATGCCGGTAATTATTAAACTTATTAAGAATTTTTTCATCTATTAAACCTCATATAGTTTTAATTCTACTATCCTTTATTACTAACCTTTTTGAGAATAAAACGCACGGTCAGTTTATTTATATATGTGTATATTAACACGAAAATATAGAAATGAGCAAAAAGGATTTACAAAAATTCGGAAAGCGTTTGAAGGCTTTGAGGTTAGACCACAATCTAACACAACTTGAGCTTGCAGAAATTCTTGATATGTCCCCTAATTTTATTGGTATGATTGAGCGCGGCGAAAGAAATACAACGGTCGAAAATGTGTTTAAAATTGCGCGAGCTTTAAATGTTAAACCTTCTAATCTATTTGAAGAACTTTAATTGCTTTATTTAGCTTTTTGTTTAATGTTCTGAAATATATGTAATAATCGTCATTGCTTTTGTTTAGCTGTAAATCTTCATCAATAATATTAGAATCACTTGCGAGGGCGCCGCACTTAATGAACACTTGCAAGTCGTATAAAATCATTCTTGCATTTATGATACTATTTTTGAGCCGGTTTATTTCGTTATTTTCGCACATAAAAATTTGCTCCTTTGTGTTTATACGTTTATAACAAGCTATTTTTATTAACTTATTTTACGGCGTCTCGATTATTTTGTGTACCTTGTTAATTTTTGCAAGTAGTAAATCTTAGTTATTATATTAGAACTTAATCATTGATAAGTCTTTCAATTTTAATTATTAGATTTGTTATTTGTCGCAATGCGAAATAATACTCTAAATTGTCCTGCATTTGCAATTCATCATCACCTATACAAGAATCCGAAGCCAATGCCCCTAATCTTGCTAAACACTTGACCTCTAATAAAAGGTGTCCCACTTCTCGTATTGTTTCTTCTTGTTCTTCATTCTTAAATTCTACCATTCTTCCTCCTTTAAAATTGCATAAAAACAATTTTATCGAGAAAAAAATTAAGTAAAAGCATACGGTTAGAATAATTTTGCAAAAGTTTGAAATTAAGAAACTAATAATAAATCTTTTATCTCAGTAAGATTCTTACGATGTTTTATAATGTTTTTTCTTATTTGCAGAAAATCTTCATCTGCACATTCAGCAATATTTACACAATGCCCTAATTTATTTCTTTTTTGTATTATGTCTGAACTGTAGTTTGCTACAAAATCATTGTCATCTTTTAGTTTAATCTGTTTTTCATTAAGTATAGTTTTTAAGAAATCTGCTCTTGAGGAGCTAGTAAAAATTGCTGAACTTTGATTTTCATCCAAAATTAAATTTTTTATTTCTTCAATATCAAATTTTGTTCTTATATTTTCACAAATAGATAATAATTCTTCCTTTTTGTCTCTTAAATCGGAATGAGATTTTATTAGTTCTTTACAAAATCTTTGTCTATTTTTTGTAATCAAATTAAATATTTTATCCCACTTTTTTTCTAATGTGACATTTTCAATTATATCAAGTATTATATTATCAAAATTTGCAAGTTCTGCCATTACAATACCACGCATAATATTCACTGAATTTGCACGATTCAAAATAAATTCTATTACTTCTTTTATAGAATCAATATTTTCATCTCTAAAATCTTCTCTTTCAAATATATAAGTATTTTGTATCCCTTGCTCTTTTACTTTTTCTGGTAAATCATTTGTTATACTTGAATAGAAAATTATATTAGAGTAAATTTTATTATTGCGAATTTGTTTTATTAATTCTAATCCTGTATCTATGTTTGTATTCTTTGGGTCTTTTATGTCATAATCCATAAAAATCAAGTCATATGAGGATAAATCAAATTTTCCCTGAAAAATTGTACTGCCATTAGAATATTCTGAAATTATTGGGAAAAAACCACAATCCGTAATACATTTTTTAATTTTTCTAACTGCTGATTGTCTCCATAGATTGTTATCATCAATCCAAAGAACATTGTAATCTAGTTGCATATAAACATAACCTCCAAGCAAAAACCTATTTCAGTTTCTTTGTATTCCACATTGCCACCAAGTTTTTTAATTGCATTTTTTACTTGATATAAACCTAAACCAGACCCATTTGTATAAGATTTGCCTTTTTCAAAAATTAAAGTTTTATCTGCTTCTGGATTAAGCCCTTTTCCATCATCTTGTATATTTATAAATATAGAATTTCCTTTTTTTATAGTTTTTAATTCAATCGTTTTTGCTTTTGCTTTTTTTGAATTACTAACTATATTATCCATCATTAAAATTATTTCTATTGGTATAAATTCTTTATTCAATTTGTATTTATCATCTAAATTATCTATAAACTGTACATTCTTATTGTACTTATAAGAACTTAATTCTTTAAGATAAAATTTTAAAAATGTTATAAAATCTCCATTTATAGGTTCTTTTTTATCACTAAAATTTTTTAATGTTGCCATTTTTGATATTGTATAAATTTTTTGATTGGCTTCTTTTACACCATCTACTAAATCATTAATATTTGAAATTGTAGGAGGAGTATATAAATTTATCACTTCTGTAATGGCTTCTGAATCATTTAAGACACTATGAAATGTTGTTAATAGTGCATCTATGTCAACATTTGTTGTTTTTCTTAAAAAAACATTCTCACTATTTATTTGTTCTAATGTTTTTTCTGCTTTTTGACGTCTTGCTCTTTCTTTTTATTTTTCTTTTCTTTCTTCTTTAGCTTCCTTTTCAGCTTTTTGCCGTGCTTCTTCTTGTTCGCGTTCTTTTTCTTCGCGTTGACGTTTTATTTCGGCTTCAATATCATCTTCTTCTTGTTTTACTTCTTGACCTAATTTAACACGTTCACGAATCATTTTACCAATAATGGGATTTAATATTTCAATAAGAAGTTTTACACGTTCATCATCGGTTACTAAACTTTGACGGTTTGTTGTTGCAATATCTTCAAATCTGTCATCATCTAAAATGTCAAAACTAATTTCACCTTCAATATAATTTGAAAATGCTTGCGTATTTTTAAGAATATCTAAAAAGTTTTCAACAGCCAATTTTTTTCTTACATATAATCTAAGTTGGTTTGGATTGAAAACCTCATTTTTTAAATATTTTTCATCATTTAAATTTGCATACTTATTCTCGATTGACGTATGTATACCAATCCAACCATTCATTTCATATTTTACATTAGTCTTTGTTATACCATCTTTTAAAGTTAATTCTTTTTCCCCTTTTATATTAGGAAATTCTATTTCTGTTAATACTTTTACTCTTCGTTTTTTTTCTGCTACTTCTGGATACGAAGTTTTCCCCACAACAACTGTACTTGCAATTTGTTTTTTTGCATCAGATTTATCATCAGAAAATAACATGTACATATTTTTAAATGCTATATCTTTTTTTACAGGCTCAAAATGTATTTTATCAGTTTCATTATTTAAAACACAAATCTCAATAGAACTTCTTAGCGAGTCCGTCAAAAAAAAGTTTGCAAGCCTAGCTTTTAGACCTTCTAATTTGTAATAACCAATGCCTGTCAAGTCAACATCTGCTAGCTTAATTAGCGTCCCAGATTTATATGTACTCCAAACATCAATGGTTTCTATATTTGCATCATTTGTTGAACATTTTTCTAAAGTTGGAATAGAAGAATCATCAGCATTTTTCGAATCTAAGTACCAAGAAGATTCCTCTTTGTTATTCGTTTTTGTAATAATATAATATTTTTTTGATAAAAATAAAGCTGCTAATTTACCGATACCTTTTCTGCCCATTACTGTATTTTTAAGTTGTTCCGGTAAATCATCACGTTTATTTTTTCCCATAAAAACATACTTATTTGCCAAATCTTCATAACTCATTCCTGAACCATTGTCTAGTATTTCAATGGTTGAATGTTCTTTTTTAGACATATTTATAAAAAGTTTTACTGTGGTTGCCTGTGCATCTAAGCCGTTTGCAACTAATTCTGAGATAGCACTCCAAGGATTACTATATAAATTTTTGCCTAATAATTTTAGAGCATAGTATGAAAAATTGAATTGAATACTATTTTCTGTATTTGGCACTTAAACCTCACTTAAAACCTTCTCAATTTGTGTTGCTATCTTCATTGCTAATAAGGGCGGCACAGCATTACCAATTTGTGTAGTAATATCTTTCTTTGTCCCAACAAATTCAAACCAATCAGGGAAAGACTGTATCCTTGCTCCTTCTCTTGGTGTTAATGCTCTATTTTCCTTATAGTGAATACATCTTAAACCAGAAGGTGTTGACATATTATTTGTAATTGTTGTACTTGGTTGGTTTTCTATTAATCTACCATATGTGTTATTGTAGCCTGATGTTAGGCGATATTCTTCTGGAATTTTACCCTCATCAACAAGCTGATTTATATAATTTTTACCCTCACCTTGTATTACATTATTGATAACTGTTTGAATTTTATCTCCATATATTGGTGAGAAATGGCATGAAATTCCACCTGATTTATTTCGCATTAATTTTTGATAGTCATTTGTTGGTTGTTTACCTTTATATGATTTAATATTTTCTCCAGCAGGTACTGATGGTAAGTCATTAATAGCTTGTTTAATAGATATTTGTTTTTTCGACTTTTCTATATTGTCAAAAGACCAATTTATATTTAAATCTTTACGCCAACCAATAATAAAAACACGTTCTCTATTCTGGGGGACGCCGTAATCAGCAGCATTTAGGACTCTATAATCAATATCGTATTCAATACTATCAAATCTACTTTTGATATCCTCAATAACCTTTCCACCTTTGGGGTTTTTCATTGATAACATGCCTTTTACATTTTCAAACAAAAACATTTTAGGCTTTATAACTGATAGCAAACGATAATATTCCTCATACATTTTTGCTTTATCATCATATTTACGGCGCCCTATTGTACTGTATGATTGACAAGGAGGTCCACCAATTATTAAATCTACTTCTTTATTAGAAATTTGTTTTAGTATTTCTTCCTCTGTAAGTTTTTTAATATCCTTATTAATCATGTTAATTTTAGGAAAGTTTTTACCAAAAGCTTCTGCTGCAGCCTTATCCCATTCATTTGCAAAAACAATATCACAATTCTCATTTTTTAAGAATTGCCCATCAATTAATTTATAATAAAATCCAAAAGTTAAGCCCCCTGCTCCTGAAAATAAATCCACTATGCGCATAATCGACCTAACTTCTGCGGCATGCCGCTACTAGTACGTACTTTTTCATACAATAATCTTAACAAAAGTTAACATGCAAGTCAATAAAATTACAGAAGTTAATTAAGTTCTATTAAGTCTTAAATCCCACAATATATCACATTTTCTAATACAAAATTGTAATTATAATTTTATGTAATACATTTATATTATGTTACAAAGACGCGATTATTCAGACAAGAGACAGCGAGATTACTGTACATATTGCAGAAATGAACTTGGAACAAGAGACCATGTGCCTTCAAAAGTGTTTCTTGAAAAACCGTACCCAGACAATTTACCAGTTGTTCCGTGCTGCCAGAAATGTAATGAAGGTTTTTCTTTGGATGAACAATATTTAGCCGTTTTACTTGAATGCATATATTCTGGTTCTTGTGAATTGGAAAAACTAAAAAGAAACAATATAAAACAAACTTTAAAGGATAGACCTTTAATACTAAAACAAATGAGTCAGTCCATAAAGTTTAATAAAAATGGACATGAAATAAATATTAATGAAAAAAGAATTGAAAATGTTATATTAAAACTATCTAAAGGGCATTTAATGTTTGAATTCAATACACCAGAAGTAGAGCCTCCGAGCAGTATATTTTATGATTTTGTATCAACACTGAATAAAGAAGAAAGAGAAGCATTTGTTCAACCAATCAAATTAACAAAAATACCAGAAATAGGATGTCGAGCTTGCTCAAATATTTTAGTGTCCAATGAGGGAGAAGCATATACTAATTGGACTAATGTTCAAGACCATTCATATCAATATATTGTAGGTTATTGTAATGCTTATATTGTTAGGGGAGTTATAAGAGACATTTTTGTGTACGAAGTCGTGTGGGATAATTAACTTTGGTTGCTGTCAATTATTTCGCTTAATTCTTCCCAATCGTTAGGGTTGCCGGTACGTTTTAAGTAACATTTACCACCATCTATTGCAACCTTACCACAAGAACAAAATTTAAAATCGTGTACGTTTGTTGATTCTATTATATCACCGCAATGTTTACACTTAATTCTATTTCTTAAAATTTTTCTTTCCATAACAAAATCCCCTTATTCTCACAAAATTATATCGTGTAAGAATCGCCTGTAAGCTCTTTCGTTGCAAAAGTTTGCGATTTATATTTTCTTGAAAAATTACGGAATTTTTTTATGGCTCAGAATTAGGGTGGGTGTTTATGTTTTTGTCCCCTCCCCACCCCTTAAAAGTGACTGGTCGGGGACAGATATAAAGGAGGAAATCATACACAAAAAGTTTGTAATTTTGCGTCAAACAAATTTCATTTACCCCTTTACCCCGAGTTGCAAAAAAGTTACAAAAATTCTGGAAAGTTCTAAAAAACTCTGATAAAAAATGAGAATGTGAAATGGGCTGAAACTCATGTGTGGCAATTAATTGTGATAAATTCTGATAAATTATGGTGACAAGCGAAAACCCTTGCAAATAGGGCTTTTATAGACTCATAACCCGAAGGTCGTTGGTTCAAATCCAGCTCCCGCAACCATTTGAAATAAAGGGTTTTTACGTTTTAGTCTTAACCCTTTTTTATGCTTTTTTGTAATATT
The DNA here is from genome assembly GCA_017478515.1 of bacterium. Lineage (GTDB taxonomy): Bacteria > Cyanobacteriota > Vampirovibrionia > Gastranaerophilales > Gastranaerophilaceae > UBA791. Next base: position 33,770 of record JAFVDH010000013.1, on the reverse strand, counting down.
TGTGTAGTTGCTTGAATTTTTACTGGGATTCAGCTATGGGTTAAAGCCATACGTATACCAACTAACAATGTTTGGAACTTGCCTGTCTGTTTTTGTGAAACCTGGCTTCCACAGCTATTTACTATAAGAGAGTTTTAGCGATTTTTAAACTCTCTTTTTTACTCCAAATTTTGGCTAATAATTCAATTTTAATTTAGCTCTGTGTAATTTTTATGTGTTTTTATAATTAACTCGGAAAAATAATTGAAATATCAATTCAAAATAACCAAAATAAATTCTACTTTACATTTATAAAGATAAAATTTTATTATTTATAGTTTTCTCAATCTTAACAAAATATTTGTTAAGACCTTACTAAAGTTCTATTAATATTATTCTTATATTGGTATTACGATGTTACAAAATTTTCTCCGATTTCTGTTGATTATAGTTTTTAAAACATTTTTGCTGTCTTATCTAAAAATTTATCCACACATGTTTCTAAATCTGAATTCATTCTATCAGCTAAAATTGCAAGCCACCAAACACATTCACCTAATTTATGTTTTAATTGTTCTTCGCCGTTTTCTATCGGTCACCTTTTTGGGTTATCTATAACCAATCTGCCGATAAGTCCTGCATCAGTTAAAAATGCAAGGGCATCTTCTTCAACTGACCATTCTGAGCCATGGTATTTGCTTTCTAATTTGTGATATTGATTTCTTATTCTTATCGAACGTTTTATAACTTTCTTTAAATTCATATCAATCTACCATTTTTCAATATGGATTTTATCTTCTGTTTTATACACATTTTGTTCTGGTGTAAATACATTATCAATCAAATATCCCAAACCTAAATAGCAAGGCATCAGATAATTTTCTGGAGCATTTACAAGTTTTGCAACATTAGCACCCTCTATTCCGACAGGTATTCTCATAGAGAAAGCAAGCTTTTCAGCTGTTGCAGCCAAAAACATATTTTCTATAACGCACCAAATTGATGCAATCGGGTTTAATGAACTAACACAGCTTGGTTTCATAACTCCCGAATTTAATTTAAAAAACGGTAAAATTATGTGCGATGCATTATATAGCATTGAGAATTGTTTTGGCATCGTATCTGCGTACATTTTTTGCTCATTATATAATTATTAGTTTATGCTAACATAAAAATATGATTTTAAATACTGGTGGAAGAACAGATACGGTACAGTATTATTCTGAATGGCTGCTTAATAGGTTTAAAGAAGGTTTTGTGTATTCAAGAAACCCTTTTTATCCTAACAAAGTTACACGATATGAATTGACGCCTGATAAAGTGGATTGTGTTGTTTTCTGCTCAAAAAATTATGAACCGATTTTAGACAGATTGCATGAAATAACTGATAAATTTAATACATACTTTCACTATACTATTACTGCTTATGATAAGGATATTGAGCCTAGAGTTCCATCTATTGATAAAAGCATAGAAACTCTTTTAAAATTAGAAAGTATTGTCGGTAAAAATCGTATTGCATGGCGGTATGACCCTGTTTTACTGACCGAAAAATACACTATTGATTGCCATTTAAGAACTTTTGAAGATATGGCAAGACAATTATCTCCGCACATTGACCGTTGTATTTTTAGTTTTGTTGAAATGTATAAAAAATTAGCGGTTAATATGCCGGAATTAAAGCATATATCTGAATATGATAAAATGACACTTGCTCGTGGGTTAGGAGAAATCGCACAAAAATATAATATTTACCTGCAAACTTGTGCAACAAACGGTAATTATACAAATTTTGGCATTCGTCTTTCGGGGTGTATGACACTTGATATTTTAGGAAAAGCTAACGGAGTAAAATTTAGAAAACTTAAACATAAAGGAATGAGAAAAAATTGTAACTGCATAGAAACTAGGGATTTAGGTTGTTATGATACTTGTCCGAACGGCTGCCGATATTGTTATGCAAATTCAACACCTCAAAAAGCAATAGAAAACTTTAAATCGCATAATCCTGCTTCTCCGATTTTATTTGGGAAAATAAAAGAAACTGATACAATTCAGCAAGGAAACCAAAAAAGTTTTCTTGCTGAAGATTTGAATTTAAAATTGTTTTAAATTAGTCTTTTGATAAAGTATCATAAACCTTTGCAACAATTTTCCATTCGCCGTTTATTTTATTCAGGTTTAAAATATCGGTGAATTTGTATCCGTGCCAGTTATCTTCAATAACCTGAACAACGGCAATAGTTTTTTCTAACATTAAAATATCAATTCTTGCGATATAATCATCACCGCAAGCACCAAAGGTATCAATAGTTTTATAAAATTCTTCTATTGAACCAGATTGATATGTTTCTTCATTTAGTTGTCCAAAAAATACGGCTTTTTCATAAAAGTATGGTTTTACAATTTCACTTTTGCCTGCTTTTACTGCTTCACAGAATTTTTTTGCAACATTTTCAACTGCATTGTACTCTTTAATATCATCTCTCATTTTTGAACTCCTTTATTTATACTGATGAAAAACTTTTGAAATAATCTTCCACTCGCCATTTATCTTTAATAATTGGAAGAAATCGGAATAAGTATTTGTTTTACCCTCTAAACAACAATGAACTGTTGCAACAGTTTCTTCTAATGCCGTAACATCAAATCTTGCTTTTAATTCAGGCTGTTTACCTGTTTTGTCAATAAAATCAAAAAGATTTTCAATAGAGCCTTCAAGTAATGTTTCCCCTGCAAAACCGTGCATAATTGCGTTTTTGTGGCAAACAGGTTTTAATATTTCAGAATTACCCTCAACTTGTGCTTGGTAATAATGGTTCATTGTTTCAATAATTTTTTCATATTCTTCTCTTAAATTTTTTGTCATAACTATCTCCTTTTTTCTTTTTTATGTTAAACTATCAGTATAAATTTTACAAGTACGGTAATAAAGGTAACTACTATGACAACAGATGAAAGAGATTGTTTAAAAGAAGTTGAAAGTTTCGATAAAACAGGATTTAACTATACAATGTCGTTATTCACAGGAAAGTATAAATTAACCGTTTTATATGCAATATACAGACACGAAGTTATACGATTTAATGAACTGCAAAGATATTTGAATATTTTATCTCATAAAACTTTAAGCAATACATTAAAGGAACTTGAAAATAATGATTTAATTATAAAGCATGATTATAAAGAAATACCGCCAAAAGTCGAATATAGTTTGTCTGAAAAAGGAAAATCATTTATTCCAATTCTATATGCTATGTGCGATTGGGGTGAAAGGTTTATATAATAATTATCAAGTATCTTGAGAATGGGTTATCTGATGGTTTAAAGCTTTTACAATTATTCATATGTAAATATTAACATTAAAATACTGACAGTATTTTTATTATCATGTATTATAAGTTATATGAAAATTCTTTATTTTACAGGTTCGGGAAATTGTTTATCAGTTGCAAAGCGTTTTGATGCTGAATTGCTTTCTATTCCGCAAATGATAAAAAATAATATTTATGAAATAGAAGATGATGTTGTGGGTATAGTTTACCCAGTTTATGCAATTTCTATTCCTGATATTGTCAGAAAATATTTATCAAAATGCAAAATCAAAGCGAATTATGTTTTTGTAATTGCGACCTACGGATTTACAGATTGTGGTGCTCTGCATGAGATGAAAAAACTTCTTGAAACCAGCGGCAACAAGGCGGATTACTATGCTTCATTATTAATGGTTGACAATTATCTTCCGCTTTTTGATATTGAAACCCAAATGGCAAAATTAAAAGAAAAAAATATTGAAAATAATTTAAATAAAATTGTGGAAGAAGTAAATGCAGGAGTCACAAAAAAAGAAAATTGCAGCTGGGGTAATAATTTAGCGTCAAGCATAGGACATGTTGTCATTAAACAAATTGAAAAATACACTCCAAAAATGTTTTATGTTAATGATGTATGTGTTTTTTGCGGAGTTTGTAAAAAAGTTTGTCCAATGCAAAATATTATTCAAGAGGAAAAAAATAAACCAATCTTTGGAAATAATTGTGAGAGTTGTCTTGCCTGTATCCATAATTGCCCGAAAAACGCTATTCAAATGAAAACGCAAAGAAGTGAAAAACGTTTTCGCAACAATAATGTAAGTTTGAATGAAATTATTAAATCAAATAATATTTAAAATTTAATACATTTTAAACTTAATAAAAAGTCTCACTAACTTTGATAATTCACTCTCAAAATTCTTGATGTAGTAATTGAAGAAAAAGTGCCTATTGTTTTAATAAATTCTTTTGGTAAAGAGAGAACTAACGGTATGGAAAAAGGTCTATTAGAACCTTGCAAAAAACATGGAATTAAAATGATAGTCTGCTTACTTCAACTAAGCATTGCTGATGCTAAAAAGTGTGAAGAACAGGGTGTAAGTGTTTATGTTGCAACAGGTTTTGATGAAGGCGGAACAATGCCGGGTACTGCAATAGGAACTTTCTCAATTTTACCTATGATTTTAAATAGATTATTCTTAATTTTAAAATAAGAGCTGAAAGTTCAAACTTTTGGCTTTTTGCATTTCAGTATTAACTTGAAAGAATTAATATTTGTTGTTTTACGAAATAGTCAAAATACTTATTTATATCTTGATTTAATCAAACGATTGTTTTATTATTTATTTGTCAAAAGGTAATTAGCATGTCAAGAGTAAAACAAGACGAAAAAGAAAAATCAAAGCAACGTATATTGAATTCTGCAATTAAATTGTTTGCACAAAAAGGATATGATGGCGTTGGAATCAGAGAAATCTGCAAGGATGCTAATGCTAATATTTGTATGATTTCATATTTTTGGGGTGGAAAAGAAGGTTTATATAAAGGAATTATAGATAACTTAGTAGAAAAACAAACTCAAATTGCTAAAACTTTTGTTGATTTTGAGATTGAGCCTAATGCATTAAATAAAAATGAGCAGATAAATTTATTATTTAAAATTTTTGATAATATGGTGGATTTTATGTATTGTAATGAATTTTCTCACCATATTATAAGAGTTTTAATTTCTGCTCAACACGAAAGAAGAGTTGAATTGACTTCTCCACTGTTGGTTTATATAAGAAAACTTATTGCAAACATCTTTAACAAAGATATTAACGACAAAGATGTTACTTATAAATTTTTATTTTTAATTGCCCAATTAAATTCGGCACTTGTTATGCCTGTGTTTTCTCTCGGACAATTAAAAAAAGAACATTTTGATAAAAACGATATGAAAACAATTAAAAATAATATAAAACTATATTTGAATGCACTAATAAATGAAGTAAATAAAGGAACAAAGTATGACAAAATTTATTAAATATTATGCGTTAGAAATTTATACGGTTATTTCTATGCTAATTCTCGTAATTGCGGGATTTATTGGAGATTTATCGGTTATTCAAAAGTTTGTTATAGTTTATATTTTCTTATTTATTTTGCACGAATGGGAAGAAATGAAATACCCGGGAGGATTTGCAGATTTAATTGCTAAAATGATAGAGGTTAATATTAATGATGAAATGAAAAGAGCAAGCAGAATCCCGACAAGTATTTTGCTTTTGACTTTTACAATTACACCTTTTGTTTTGTACAATTATCCTATTACGATTTTACCGCTAGCATTTTTAGGTTTATTTGAGGGGGTTGTTCATATTTTTGCAATCAGATTGTTTAGATGTCCAAAATGTTATTCCCCTGGGTTCGTAACTGCTGAAATCCAAGCAATTGTTACAATAATATTATTTACACATTTAATTAAAAATAATATTCTATCAGGGACTGATTATTTAATTGGAGTCTTGATTATGTGTGCTTGTTTTGTAATTATGCAAAAAACTATAACAATGATGATAGGTTACAAATACAGCGATGTCTTTAAAAATCTAAAAAAACAACTTGCAAAGAAAGACTAATTATTATTTAACAAACATTTTGCATAATCTCTTGTTTTTGTTTTTTTACGCTTATGTTCGGGGTCAATTTATCAAAGAAACAATTTGGCATTTTATTTATTTTTAAATTTTTTTCAATACAAGGAGTACAACCCATATCGTGATTTAGTGGATGTAATTTGTATTTTATATTTTTACAAGTACATAATTTTTTCGTTTATTATAATCAATCTCCAAGTATATTTATTTGAAAGATATTGTTGTCCAAATTCAATTCTGAACAAAGTGACAGAAAACTTTAAACGGCATAATCTAAATTTTTCGGTTTTACTTGGTGAACTAAGAGAAACAGACATAATTCAATAGAAAAATCAAAAAAGTTTTCTTGATGAAGAGTTGAATTTAAGATTGTTTTAACTTTTTTGCTTAAAATATATATTCATTTTGAGTTTTTATTTGTTTATCTTTTGTCTGTCAGCGTGCCTTGCAGATACCAAGTTTTTGCACCTGTTATTTTAACTGTTAAAAATTCTCCAACCAAATTTTCATCACAAGGAATATGAACTATTTTGTTATTTCTTGTTCTTCCTGTTATAACATTTTTTCCTTTATGGTTTTCAAAAGATTCTACAAGAACTTCAAGTTCTCTGCCAATAAATTTTTGATTAGATTTTAAGCAGCATTCACGGTTAACCTCATTTAACCTTGCAAGTCTGTCGAATTTTTCTTCTTCATCTATATACAAATCAACCCATTTTGCTGCAACAGTACCTTTTCTTGGTGAATATGCGGCAGTGTTAGAGTAATCAAGTTCAAATTCTCTCATTGCGGATAAAGTTTCTTGAAACTGTTCTTCTGTCTCACCCGGAAATCCTGCTATAAAGTCGCTTGTTATTGTTACGTCAGGAACAAGGGTTCTAATTTTGCTGCAAATTTCGCCGTAAGTTTTTCTGTCGTATCTTCTGTTCATTTTCTTTAGCGTATAATCCGAACCTGACTGCATCGGAATGTGGAAATATTCGCAAACCTTATCACATTCATTTACTGTTTGAATTAGTTCATCTGTTATATCTGTCGGATACGAAGTAACAAATCTTATTCTAAATTGTCCGTCTATGTCATTCAATTCTTTTAACAGAACTGAAAGATTTACATTTTCTAAATCTTTGCCATAGCTGTCAACATTTTGTCCCAAAAGGGTAATTTCTTTAAATCCGTCTTTCAACGCATCTTTAACTTCTTTAATGATGGTTTCTTTATCTCTTGAGCGTTCACGGCCTCTTGTATAAGGAACTATACAGTATGTGCAGAAATTATTACAGCCTTCTGTAATTGGTATCCAGCAGCCTGTTGATTTTACACGTTTAATTTTATAATCTTTTTCTCCAAAAGGTGTTTCCGGAGTTACGCAAATTCTTTCTCCGTCATTTATTCTTTTTATCAAATCAGGCAGTTGATAGATATTATGTGTTCCGATTACTAAATCGACGTATGGTGCTCTTTTAAATATTTCTTCTTTATCTTGTTGAGCAACGCAGCCTGAGAAAACTATTTTTATATGAGGTCGTTTTTGTTTCCATTTTCCCCATACTCCGATTGCACTATAAGCTTTATCTTCGCTCAATTTTCTTATTGAGCATGTATTAATAATCAATAAATCTGCTTCTTTAGCTGTTTTTGTTTCTTCATAGCCGCAATAATCAAGCATACCGAGCATTCTTTCGGTATCTGATTTATTCATTTGGCAGCCCATTGTTTCTACGTATACTTTTTTCATATGGAAATTATACTACAAAAAAAAATGGGCTCATAGCCCATTTAATTAAAGTTTAGTTTGGTTTTTGGTTTAGTTATTTTAATTATAAATTAATAAAATTTTATTAAGCTTTTACAAAAATAGCGTCTTTTGCTTTAGCTAAAAGGTCTTTGCCTTTTGATACGATTTTTTCACCTGTACCTGTTGAAGCCCATTCTGCTATTTTACCTTTTACGGCATTAACACCTTTTTCAATGTGTTTTCTGTGACCGTATCCTAAAAGAGCACCGCCTACTAAAAGAATTGCTGTTGAAATGAAACGAGCTTTTGTACTGCTTTTTTCTGAATTTGTTTCTTCTTGAATTGATGGAGTTGATACTTGTGAGGCATCATTTTTGGCAGGTTTTTTTACGAAAAAATCTTTTACGGCTTTAACAGCTTTACCCACGCCTTTTGCTGTGTCTTCAACAGTTATTTCAGGAGCTTTTGCCACCAAGCCATCTCCATCGCATGAGTATATCGGAGGATTTATTCTTGGCGTTAAACCATTTCTATCGCAAGCACCGTAAGGAATTTGCGGTTTTGTTGTTCCAACGATAGACTGTACCATAAAATACTACCTTTCAAATACTACACACCTATATAAAAACAAGTCGCTTATAATAATTGCCATGTTTGAAATATTTTTTTTAACATGTTTTAACAAAAAAGGACAGAAACCTCTGTCCTTTTGGTATATATAATAAATATTAGGTAATTATATACAAGTCTACACAAATACTAAATACTAATCATTATCTTTTAGAGGAATTGTTATAACGTATTTATTTCTGTCTTTCTCTTTTTTAATTTTAGTTTTATCAAGGTCGCCGCTTAAGTAGAATGATTGTGAAAATTCAACAATACTGTCTTCGTGTCTTTTTTCTTTTTCTATTGATGCTGAGACTGTTGCTATATTATTATTTAAATCAAATTTAACATTTTTTTCGTTATTATCAAAGGCTCTTAAATCCACAAGGATTTTATATTCGTCATCTAATTTATCCACGACAACCATAGATTTATGATGAAACATAGGCGGCATTCCCATATCTTTCATCATTTTTCTATCCATTTTTTCCATATCTCTTGAATGACGTTCCATCATTTTATCCATTCTTCGAAATTGATTTGCGGGATTCATCATATTTTTTAAGGTCATATCCGCAACAAAGTAAAATGCCAAAAAAGAGCCTAATAATGTTGCAAGAACAATTCCTATATATTTCATGCAGTGTTTTTTCTTGGTGTCATTTTCATTTTTATGTTCGCATCCGCAGTTTAATTTTTCTTCTTCTGTCATTGTTTTCTCCTTTATTAATTACTTTTTAATTAAATACAAATATTAGTCAAAAAACAAGTATCCTGTTGGACTATAATTTAATTTGAAAAATGCCGTAAAACATCAAAGCGGATAAATCTTATATTTATCCGCTTTTCTCTATCTCTTAATTATTTTAATTACAAAAAGATTAAAAATTATGCCTTTTTAGAAGCCATATCTTCTTCTTTGTAATTTGACAATTTTGTATTCAAGTACGCAATAGTTTTAGGGTAGTATTGCTGTAAGTACTGAACTCTTGGTGCAAGGATTTCTTCTGTTGTGTAAGAATCTCTAAGAGCATTAGATTCGGCAACAACTTCACCTAAACCGCCCCATTTCCCTGCATAGTGGTCTTTAATTTGTATAAAGTAGCCTACATGGTCTCTTTGAGGATTTGGGAATGCTTTGTTGTATGCGTCTTTTTCTTCCAAATATATTTTTTGTAATTCTTTGTCTGTTGTTAAAGATTGAACTTCCATATATGATTTTGATTTTCTGAAATCAATTGCATGGCCGCCTTCGTGCAGTACACTGAATAGGTCATCAATTGTATCTATTTGTTTTTTATCAGGGAACATACAACAATCATTGGTATCTTTAATACCTTTCAAGTTCGTAACGGTATCTGTTAACGCAAGCAATTGTTCTGCCGGCATTTTCTTCATCAAATTAACCATTGATTTTTTGTCACCTGAAATTCTAAAACCGTTTCTTGTTTCTGCTAAAGTCGGTGCACCTGCTTTATCAAATACTATTGTTGTTTTTTCTTCTTTGCCTCTTTCTTGAATTGTTACTTGTTTTGGGTCAAATGTCATTTCCCAAACTTTATCTCCGTTTGATGAAACGATTTTGTTATCGCCGATACGTTCCATTGTTTTATTTAAGTTCATTAGAACTTTGCCGTCTTTGTCGGTGATTTTATATTCAAGAATTTTATTTCCTTTGTCATCTTGTTCTAATCTGTATTTTGTTTTTGTTCCGTCTAAAGATTCCATATCTTTGTGGATACATTGCATATTGTCGTAATTTTTGAAAACTTTTGTTTTGCTGATTACTTTTTCTTCTCCATTAGGGTAAACGTATTTTTGATCATACGCACCTGTTATTTCAGAGTGAGTCATGTATTCTTTTCTTACTATGTTATTTTGTTTATCTCTTACAATTCTAACTTCGTCTGTTACAAGAGGATAACCTTGGTCATCTATTTCATTTCTTACTTTTGTAGTTGTGTTGTTTCTGTAGTCTACGGCTTTTGTAATCATATACATTTTGCCTTTTGCTTCATACAGATATGATTTTTCTTCGCCTGTTTTATTCATGTTTTTGTCGTAGTATTCACTTCTTGATGAATAATCTTTTAGGTCGGCTTTTAATATGTAGCTTTCTTGAGGTGTGTACATATCTTTTTCAAAAGTCAAAGACTTAATATTGCCTTTTCCTACAGTATTAATCATATTTTCTTTAGCTGTATTAATTTTTTCCTGAACTTCAGGTGAAAATTCAGGTTTTCTTGGTTTCTTTTTGCCGCCGCCTCTGTTTAACTTAGAAAGCATATCAATGCCTGGAGTATATGTTTTTATCGGATTAGAAACTGTCGCACTTCTTTGGAATGTATCTTTTGCTAAACCTTCAATCATTTTAGGTTGAGGAACAGCTTGTTTTGCTTGTACAGGAGTTGTTACAGCTTTTGATATTGAATTAATTGCACTGATTGCCATGTTTAATCTTCTTTCTTTACCTACACTACTTACTTTTATTTAGAAACTCCTGAAAATTTTTATTGCCTAAATTTTTCGTATTATTTACATTTGTTAATACTTTTTCCATGTACAATATAGAAAAATAAACTTGTGAGGTATTTATGGATTTTGAAAAAAGTATTCCGTTTGATTTAGGTTTTAATCAATATATTCAAAGTTTTGCTGCTAATCTTGAATTCGCATATTCAGAATTAAACGGGTTTGTAAATCTTAAATTTAAATCATTATATTTTCAAAGATTGTTTCCGACTATTAAAGATGAAATAGAGTTGTATATAAATTTTTATATCGGATGTCTTTTATGGGCATGTTACATAAAACAGTTTGAAAATAAGGAAATTTCGGAAAATCCTGTTTTAGGTAAAAATTTGTCCGATGAAGAAAGTCTGTTTAATGTGAATTATCTTAGGGATTATTTGCCAAAATTTGAAAAAGATACAAAGTATTATTTACACAAAACAGTAAATGTTGACCCGAAATATTATGAACTAATTGATTTGTACATAAAATTTTTAAAAGATAACAAACATTTTACCGAAACAAAAACCTCGTCTGATTTAACTCTTCCGTTTGAGATAAAAAATCCTGATTACGAAAAAATATTAAAAACAATTCAAACAGTTGTTGAAACGGGAGATTTTAACCCTCTAAGAGAGTATTTAGATATAATTTTGGAAAGTGTTGTATAAGTTAAGTTAAACGATTATGTGCAATTTTGCATCTAAATTTATGTAAATATATCCGGCCGGCTTAAAAAACGGCAATTTTATTCTTCAATTGTACCGTAAAGGTCGTACGCATCCGAATTTGTAATCAGAACATTTTCAATATCGCCCGGAACAACTTGTTTGTTTGTATCAATGTACACAAGTCCGTCAATTTCAGGGGCATCGTGTTCACTTCTTGCAACGACAAGTCCGTTATCGGCAAAGCTTTCTATTATGCATGGAATTGTTTTACCTACATATTTTTTATTAATTTCTGTCGAAATTTTTTGCTGCAATTTCATAAGTTTATCGTGTCTTTGTTTTTTTACTTTAGCGGAAACCTGTTGTTTCATTTCGTAAGAGATTGTATTTTTTTCTCTTGAATATTTAAATACGCCCATTTTATCGAATTTCATTTTTTTGACAAAATTATAAAGGTGTTCAAAATGATATTCATTTTCTGTAGGATATCCGACTATAAATGCTGTTCTGATAGCGACATTAGGAATTCTGTCTCTTATTTTGTTAATCAATTCTTCATAATCAAAAACAGGACGGCGCATTGCTTCAAGGATATCTTGATGTGAGTGCTGCAACGGTAAATCTATGTATTTTACAACTTTATCAAGTCTTGCTATTGCATCAATTAATTCATCGGTCATTTGTGACGGATAGGCATACATTATTCTTATCCAGCTCAGTTCTTCAATCTTGTTTAGTTCTTCTAATAATTCAACAAGTTTAACTTTTCCGTACAAATCTATACCGTAACTGGTTGTATCTTGAGCTATCAAAACAATTTCGGTACAGCCTTTTTTGGCAATATCTCTTGCTTCTTCAACGATTTTTTCAATAGGTCTTGATTGGTAAGCCCCACGAAGATTAGGGATAATGCAGTATCCGCAATGGTAGTTGCATCCGTCCGCTATTTTTATATATGAGCTTGAACCTACTGTTATTTGTTGTCTTTCTACGTTTTCGGGATATACATATTTGGGTTTTACCGTTATATCAGAAACAAATTTGTAATCCTTATTATCTATGTTTTCAATGACTTCAACAATTTTGTTAAAATCAGATGTTCCAAGCATAGCAGAAATTTCAGGAATTGCCTCTTTCAATTCGTCTTTATGCTTTTGAGGCAGACATCCTGTTACTATAACTTTTTTTCCGTCATTTATCATTTTTAAGATAGATTGAACGGATTCTCTTTCAGCATCATTAATAAACGAACATGTATTTATAATGACAATTTCAACATCTTTATCCGTATCGTCAAGTGTTATTTCGTATCCTTTTTGAGCCAGCAGACCCAGCATTAATTCCGAATCTACAAGATTTTTTGCACAACCATGATTTACTAAAGCTATTTTTCTCATACAAAAATTTTATCACGAAAAATCAAATAATAAATAAGACAACAGATGAATAACAAAACTTAACTTCAAAATATTAAAAAAATTTGCTACAATATAAATATGATAAATTTTTGTCATTTTATTTTTTAAAGTAGAAATATATAAACCCTTAAAACAAAATTTACAACATAATGTGCCTGTAGCTCAGCCGGATAGAGTGTTGACTTCCGAAGTCAAAGGTCATGAGTTCGAATCTCATCAGGCACATTTTTGTTTATAAACGAAAATATCATTGCAATAAAACATATTAAAGCTCCGAATAAATACGCTTTTTTAAACGCCGAATTAATTCCAAGTTTTAAATTCAAAGTATAAAATGCCTCAAAAACGGCAACGCCCCATAGCATTCCCAATCTTCCCGTCAATCTGTGAATTCCCGCTATTATCCCCTCTTCACCCTTTTTGGCCATTTGCATTACCAGATTATTATTCGATGTTATGAAGAACGAAAATGCTGTACCGTTTAGCATAAAAAATACTAAAACATAGTATTTTAAGCTATCCATAAAGTATACAAAGCCCAATGTATTTAAAACTGCTAATAAACAGGCCAATGAGCAAACAAAGTTTAAAGAAATTTTATTTGAAAGTTTGCCTGATACAACGCTCATAATAAGATAAGAAACCGAATAAACCATAAAAATTAGGCCTATTTGAACTTCGGAATACGATTTTACTTCTGATAACCAGAACGGTATCAAAAAGTTTCCTGCGGCCAGATACGCCGATATAAGAAACATTGCCGTATTTGCTGATACAAACTTGAAATCCTTAAATACATTTAAATTAATTAAAGGATATTTATTGTCGCTTTCTGTTATTATAAATCTTCCAAAAATAATGAGAATAACAAACAATAACCCTAAACCGAGCGGAGAGCTCCAGCCGATTGAATTACCTCTGTTTAAGTAGAGAGTTATTAAAAATGCAAGAAAAAAGCTCAATACCGCTCCTGAATAATCAAAATTTTTAAAAGGAACAGTTTTATCAAAAATTCCGTTCATGGAGTAATTTAGAAATAAAACAGATAAAATTCCGATAGGAATATTGATAAAAAATATCCAACGCCAAGAGAGATAAGCTGAAATAAAACCGCTTAAAGGCGCAGCAAGAGTAATGCCTAAAGCTGCAACGGAGGCCAGAATTCCGAAAGCCATGCGTTTTTTATCCTGAGGAATATATTTTGCAATCATAGCCTGAGGCAGAGCATACAAAACAGATGCCCCGATACCTTGTAACATCCTTGATATCGTAAGCATTAGCATGTTGAATGAAATTCCGCATAAAAAAGAGCTGATTGTAAAGATTAAAAAGCCTATATTAAAAAGCTTCTTAATTCCTATTTTGTCTCCCAATTTTCCAAAGACAAGCAAAAGGGATACAACCATGAGATTGTACCCCGTGATAATCCATGAAATATTAGAAGTATTTGTATTAAAATCTTTTAAAATATCGGGTAAAGCAACATTTACTACGTATGTATCAAAATTCACCATAAAAGAGGCAAAAGAAATTGTGTATATAAGTAATAAATTTTTGTTGACTTTCTCCATATTAAACTGTTTCCACAACTTTTATCTCCGAAAAACCTAACTTGTCAGCAGTTCTGCCATTTGCCCAATAATTCTTATCATTGCACATACAAGCAATGTTTATTATAGAGTCCATGTTTGTTGTTTTAAGATTTAGTTTTCTGCCCAAAGATGCAATCGGAACTAAGCTGTACGGAATATCTTCCGATACATATCTGTGAGTCATGTCTTCAGGAGAACGCTGAATTGTATAGGCTTTTATGCTTTTTATCGTTTCATAGATATTTTCTGTTTTAAGATTATAAAGTGAGCACATTATTTGATTTAAAGATAAAGGATTTGAATAAAAATGTTTTGCAATTTCCAATCTTTCTTTATCTAATTTCTCCATAACCCTTGCAACACTCGGCGTTATATCAAAAAACGAATTTTTATAAGACCCGAACATTTCAATTCTGCTCATATTCAATAACGTAGTTACGGTATGCAAAATTGAACTTGGATTATTAAAACTTGTCTGCCAAACGTTTTCTGCTTTGTAAAACTGCGGATAAATCTTGTTTAAAACCTCTAAAGCATAATCTGCTCTGTTTTCCGGCAATGCTGAAAACTGGACTCTGTTTTTTATACTTTTGATAAGAATTTCCGCAGGGCCTGTAATTTTTGTTGTGTAAATAAGAGAGGCGGTTTCTCCGACAATAAAATCATTTTCTCTGCCATGAATTTTTAATTCATTATAAAAATTCAAAGCGGAGAAACCGCCGCAAGGAAAGACAACTATTTGGCCTTTTTTGCCGTGGTTTATAATTAACTCATTATAAACATCCTGAGCAAAAGCGGGCGTAACAATCATAATAATATCTGCAAAATTTATGGTTTCTTTGATATCTTCGCATACAAAGTTTGTTTTGATATCAAAAGGTGCGTTTCCTATGGAAGTAACGCCATTTATATGGATATTTCCCAAAGCTTTTAAAATTTTTATATTTTTATCATGTCCGGAAACAGCAGATAATTTAATATTTTGCCCCGCCAAAGTTAAATCTGCCGCCATAGCCAATCCGCCATGACCTGCTCCGAGTATACCTATGTTCATAATAAATTACCTCTTGTTAGGCTTGCCTTACAAATTGTACTCTGATATAATTTTGATTTCAAGTTTTTGTTAGGTATGCTTAACAAAATGTTACGTTTGCAACACAAAAATCCGACTTTAAATGAACGTAATTTGGATTATAAAAACAGTCGGAATGCTTATATACTTTGCGTATTGGTGATTAAATATTAATTTAGTTTCAAAAATTCTATAAGTTTTTCAAATGCGTTTTGAGTGATTACATGTTCAACTTTGCATGCATTAATTTCGGCTTCTTCCTGCTCCAGACCAAGCGTGTTTTGAAAAAAATCACACAAAACCGAATGTCTTAATGCAACGGATTCCGCTATTTTACTTCCTGTCTCGGTTAATTCTATCGGAATATTTTTTTCGTATTTAATATATCCTTTTGCCGATAATTTTTGTAATGCTTCCGTAACCGATGCTCTTGAAACTTTTAATTTCTTTGCTATTTCAACGGCTTTCACGTTCTTGTTGATTTTTAATTGTTCGTATATTACTTCAAGATAATCTTCAATACTTGATGATAGTTTATTTTTCTCCATAAAACAATTATATAATAAATATAAATTTGGCGGCTATACACATTTTTACATTAGCTTAAAACATAAAATTATTTTTTTATAACTATTCTATTTTTTTCTAATTTAATGTATAGTATTTATGTGTTATTATATTTAATAACTGATATATAAATAGTATAAGGAAAAAGTTTGACAAACAGTTTTGATTTTTTTGAAAACCAGGATGTGAATTTTAAAAACTCTCCAATAATAAAAGAGAGAGTGTCTTTAATTGCTTCACATATGTATAAGCAATTTTTAAATTATCAAAAAGCTGCTGAAAATACGGCTGAAATATTCGGACAAATGATAGAATGTCTTGAGGCTGTAGTTGACTCCTTAAGACAAACTTTTGCCTCTCATGGCGTTGCAACTCAAAATATTTACCTTGAAACAGATAATAAAAAATCTATTGCCGTTTTAACAATTTTTTGGCATAAATTCAGTTTTACAACAAGATGTAATTACCAGCCGCAAGCTTTGTACAGAGAAAACGATACCCCTGTTCAATCCGGTAGAATTATGGCAATAAAGGGCAACTACAACGAACTTATGAAACAGGCTCAAACCCATGAAGATGAAATGAAACTTCTCTTGGAAGAAGAAATTGCATCCTTATTTGTTCCTGATGATAAGTCAAAGCAAACTATATGCAAAGTTAAACATATTGCAAACAGAGAATTTTATCTTCCTCACATAGATGCTGCAAGAGAATTTGCTCTAAAATGTATTGAAGTTGTTTGCGGAAACAGTATTTACCATGAAGAGGGTGTCAGAAAAAGTTTCAATATATAGTAAGTACTACTTAAAGATGTAATATGATATACTATAATATTGTTTTCTCACGCAAATTTGACTTAAATCCTAAATCCAAAAATATTATAATCTTGCCGAAACTTCAGCAACTATTCGTTGAATATCAGAACCTCCTGTCATAACTTCTAAAACTAATTTAGGATTAGAATATAATGTTTCGCTGTATTCCATAGTTGTTATGTCAAATATATCAAATTGGAAAAAATCCTCTCCGACATATACAAGCTTTCCGTATTCACTTCCACCTGCATATTTCATGAACATATATTGACCTTGTAATTCTTTTAATTTCTCTGCAAATTTCATACGCCCTACTCTATTAATAACTATACTAATATATTAGTGATAATTTTATGAAAGTCAAAATTCTATTCCATATTTTTTAATTTGAGTTGGTGTAAAAAGCATTTTTTCACAATAAAATCAATATCTCTGTTCGCAATTCCTATAAAGGTCAAAGCATATGTATATAATTTAATTCCCTCAGTTTCTTTTGTCTTTGTGTAAACAAGTCTTGCAGCAGTTTCAACAACTTTTTCAGGGAATTGGATAGAAATAAAAATCTCTTCGTAATCCTTAATTTCAAATTCGGTAACAAAAGATATGCCGTTTCCGCAAATATCTCTTGAATTAACTTGAAACGTATCGGTTTGACTGTTTAAAACATTTTTCACAACAGTAACTGTCAACGGTACTGACATATCCGCTCTAAAGAATTCTCTTCTTTGGGAATGCTTATTATTTACAGGGTATGTAAGCATATATACAATAAATTTTTCATCTTTAACAGTTGATAAAATTTTTGAATCAGCATAATATATACCGTTTGTTGTGTATACATAAACTTTAACCTCTGTTCCTACCGGAATATCAACGGCCTTTTGTTTGTCTATACTTGAGTATACTGTGATTGATGACGAAGTTATTGAATGAACCTTTCCTTTTATTTTGTGTGGTTCATCATTAAAGTCCCTAAAAATTATTTCAAATTTTTTAAAATCTTCGTATTGCTGATAGATGTCTGACATATTTATATTATACACAAAAATTTTAATATTACATCAAAGAATAAAAATAAATTTAAAACTCACGGGGTTTAATACCGTTTTTCCAGTTTTCTTCAATTTGTTCCAACGAAATACCTTTGGTTTCCGGAACGCAAAAATAAACGAAAATAATGCATAAAATTGAAATAAAACCAAAAATAGAAAAAGTCCATGCACCGCCTATTCTGTTAAGTAATATCGGAAAACTCGCAACAACAAAAAAGTTAAATGCAAAGTTGGATAAAACACATATACTCATAGAAAATCCACGTATACTAAGCGGAAAGACTTCGGAAACCAGAATAAAAGCAACAGGGCCTAAACTCATAGCAAAACAAATAATATAAGTAACTAAACAAGTAACCGAAACCCACTTTGCACTATCAGCAAGAATATCCGCAAATACAAAAGAAGCTGAAAGTGCAAATAAACTAAGCATAATACCTGTTAATCCAAAATATAACAAAGGTTTTCTGCCCAATCTGTCCGTGAAATAAACAGCAACAATTGTCATTAGAAAATTTACAATACCGATACCTGCAGTAGCGTAAATAGCCGTAATATTACTATCAAATCCCGCTGATTTAAAAATTGTCGGTGCATAATAAATAATGGTATTTATACCTGTACAAATTTGAGTAAACATCATACCTATACCGACAACAAAAGGCATTATCATCCATTTTTTAAAAGAGAGTTTATTGTTTTCCAAAGAAGATAAGGTCTTTTTTACATCATTGATTTCTTTATCCAAATCCGTATCAGGTTCAATCTTTAAGAAAACATCTTTTGCCTCATCAATTCTGTTTTTGCTTATTAACCATCGAGGAGTGTCTTTCATAAAAAGCATACCGATAAAAAGAATTAATCCAGGAATAACTCCTGCAAATAACATCCAACGCCAATTATAATATGATTTTGAAAAGGCAACATTTATAAAATACGAAAATAAAATTCCCGAAGTAATAGCCCATTGATAAAGAGAAACTAAAGTTCCTCTTAGATGTTTAGGAGAAATTTCCGAAATATAAAGCGGCACAACAAAATTAACAATCCCAACCGCTAATCCGACAAAAGCTCTTGAAAGAATGAGAACAATTATGTTAGGAGCGAATGCACACATAACAGACCCCAAAATAAAAATAACTGCTGTGGTCATAATGATTTTTTTTCGGCCAAATATATCTGCCAAAACTCCGTTAGTAGCAGCACCTACAACCGCTCCGATAAGTACTGAACTTACAAGAATTCCTTGTAAAGTATCTGATAAATTCCATGATTCATTAATAAATAATAACGCTCCCGAAATTACACCTGTATCATATCCTGATAATAAGCCTCCAAAAGATGCAATTACAGCAATTATATATAACCATAAGTATTTCATATAAACCCTTTCCTAAATAACTTGTATAATAATGTATTATATATAAAATATTAAATTTTGAATATAAATTTTATAAAAATAAAAATTTACGATAAATAACTTATAAAATAAAAGTTTCTGTAAATTCAAAAAATAAAGCGTAAAAAAGATTAAAGATTAATTGACAAAAAACGTTGAATATATTAGAATGGGTTTACAAAATTAATAATCAATATTTAATTTAACGGGCCTCTGGCACTCTGCCGAAAGAACGATTGAGTATCGTTTTTTGAGAGGGGTAGATGCACAAATTGTCAAAAGTATTTGACAAAAAGCCCAAAACAGATAAAAATAACATTGACAATTAAATAAAGTTCAAAGGGCCTCTGGCGAAATTGGTAGACGCACTAGACTTAGGATCTAGCGCAGCGATGTGTGAGAGTTCGAGTCTCTCGGGGCCCACCATTTCTAAAAGAGCCGAAAAGGCTCTTTTTTAGTGCCTTTAAAATTCTAATAAGGGTAATACCAAATCTAAAGTTAGAACTTTTTATCTTTTTCTTTGTTTTCTTTATCAATTTGAAATAATAATAAGGCTAAATCACAAATTGCTTTTATTTGTTCTTCTTTTGCAGGTTTTGAATTATCAAATATATAAACAAATTCAGGTTTTTTATCTTTCATTTAAAGAATTTAATAAAAATTTTTAATATGTCATGCTGAACTTGTTTCAGCATCTTATAATCTATGTATGTTATAATAAATCAATGAACAAAACTTATGCCGTCTATATTTTGACTAACTATAATGAAACAACTTTTTATATTGGTGTAACCGGAAATTTACAAAAAAGAATTTGGGAACATAAAAATAAAGTTGTTGAAGGTTTTACTAAAAAATATAATGTTGATAAATTAGTTTACTATGAACTTACAGAAAATGTTGAATCTGCATTAAATAGAGAAAAACAATTAAAGCGTTGGCACAGACAATGGAAAATAAATTTGATTAAAGAAATGAACCCCGAGTTTAAAGACTTATCCGAACAATTATAAGACCCTGAAACAAGTTCAGGGTGACAGTTTATTTTAGCGAATTTATAAAATCTATCTTATTGATAATTTCTATAAAATAAGGTTGTTTTAATTCTTCTATATAATCTTTAATTAGAAGTTTAAAAAGTTCTAACTGCGCCGCTTTAAGCCCACCACTTATATAAGAGGCTTTTAACAAGCCTCTTTTTTAATGTAAATTTTCAGGCAATAAGTGGGTTTTCGTCTAACTTTTTTAAAAGAGAGTTTCTCTTATGATTATTTCAGAAATGATTAAATAAAAATAAGCACACACTCTCTGTTCTCTTAATTACTACCCTCTAATTTTTATTTTTGTACGTAATTCTCTGTAAGTAAAAATACGTACGTAAAAATACGGACTTTTTTATTTTATAAAATTTGTCATAATGAAAATATAATATACAGGTTGTTAACAATAAAAAAATTATGCAAAAATATCAAGAATATAAATAGTAAATTAAAAAATTTAAGGAGTAAGTTTTGAAACAAACCAGATGTAGCCTATTAGATATAACACAGAACAACTTATACCTGACCAAAACAAAATATAATATGTATAAATTATACTTTTATTTTTTAATGGAATATTTAAAATAAATTTATTTTTGGTCAATTTATGAAACAGCAGTTCTATTGGGATAATAATTATCAATAAGAAAATAAAAACTGAATATGTAAAGCAGTGTTTATATAAAGAAACTCCATAAATATTATTTGTTCCATCATAATTTAAACTGCTTATAACGAATGGAACAGATAAAATCAGTATAAAAATACCCAATAAGAATAAAATATTTGAACTAATACACTTTGTTAACATCATAGATTAATATTAAATCAAATAAAAAGGAAAAGAAAGGAAAGAATAATGACGCAAAATTTTGATTATGAAAAAGAAAAAAATAAATTTACACAAGAAATGTTAAAAGATACATTGAAATATCAAAAACAATATAAATTTAATATTGGAAACAGTAATAACGCACATAATAACGAAGCTGATGCATTTAGACATGCATATATGCAAAGTATTCTTACATTGAGATATGGAACTTTAAAAACAAAAAGTCTAAGTTTAATACATGAATTAAGAGGAAATGTTCAAGGTCAAGATAAAAGAGAGGCCAATATGGATATGTGGAATAATCATCAAGGACAAGAAATATATGATGAAATTTGTAAAGAGTATCCAAGATTTAAAAATTTATCAGAAGAACAATGCAAAGATATAATAGCAAAAAAGGTGGTTCAAAGAATGAAATCCGAAAAATTAATTACAATGCGGATTTTAAAACAAAGTAAATAATCTCATTTTTAAATATTTCAATAAAATTAAAAATATATTTCCTGTTTTATACGTATTTTTCTGTAAGTAAAAATACGTACGTAAAAATACGGACTTTTTTATTTTATAAAATTTGTCATAATGAAAATATAATCTATAGATTGTTAACAATAAAAGACATAATAGTTATTTATGCAAAAATAACAAAGATATAAATAGCAAATTAAAAATTTTAAGGAGTAAGTTTTGAAACAAACCAGATGTAACCTATTAGATATAAAATTGAACAAATTATACCTAACCAAAACAAAATATAATATGTATAAATTATACTTTTATTTTTTAATGAAATGTTTAATATAAATTTATTTTTTGTCAATTTATGAAAAAACAGTTCGATTATCAATGCAAGACAAAAACTTGAAAATATGAATAGATAAAAATTTATACAGAGCTCTCCTAAATAAAATATAAAAGAAAAAAATGATTTCAATAGAATTGACTTAGAAAAAGATAGTTCTTGATGCATCATTAAGTAAAATAAACATATTATTGCAAAAGATATAATGTTACAAAAAAAAGATAAAATATTTGTGCTTAAATATTTTGTTAACTTCATAGATTAATACTAAATCAAACAAAATAGAAAGGAAAATATAAATGACAAAAAATTTTGATTACGAAAAAGAAAAAAATAAATTTACACAAGAAATGTTAAAAGATACACAAAAATATCAAAAACAATATAAATTTAATATTGAAAATAGTAATAACGCCCACAATAACGAAGCAGATGCATTTAGGCATGCATATATGCAAAGTATTCTTACATTGAGATATGGAACTTTAAAACAAAAAGTCTAAGTTTAATACATGAATTAAGAGGAAATGTTCAAGGTCAAGATAAAAGAGAGGCCAATATGGATATGTGGAATAATCAGCAAGGACAAGAAATATATGATGAAATTTGTAAAGAGTATCCAAGATTTAAAAATTTATCAGAAGAACATCAAAAAGATATAATAGCAAAAAAGGTGGTTCAAAGAATGAAATCTGGTCAATTAATTACAAATTTAAACGATACAAGAAAGTTTCAAAAACAAAAATCCGAAATCACTTTATCCCCTTGGATTGGTGGTGTGCAAATGAACGGAAAACCAATGGGTTTTGCCGCTGATATTCCTGAAAATAAAATCTTTACAGCAGAAGAAATTGGAAAATTGTCAACAGATGAATTTAGCAAATACGAAAACTACATAGATAAACAATTAGAAACTTATGGTGTACCAAGAAATTATCAAGCACAACAAGATGTAATTAATGGCGTTTTAATTTGGGTAAATTCATATACCCGAGATGACGGAACGGAAGTAAGCGGATATTACAGAAGAAAATAGTTTTTATGAATAAAAAGTAGAATTTTGCTCTCCGGACTACACCCTCTAATTTAAAAGCAACCGAGTAAAATCGGTTGCTTTTGTTGCTGTAATACATTCTCCGGGGTTCGACCAAGCTTACGATAATTTTATAAATTAGTTCTAATATCTTTGACGATACAATAAAACCATAGAAGATTTATACCCGTATTATTGTTTATCTATTTTTTCTGCCCAAACATTTACAAGATTTATAACATTTTCACAGCATTTTTTCATTATTTGAACGGAAATGAATTCTTTTTTTGAGTGAAAGTTAACCCCTCCCGTACCTAAATTTGGCGTCAACAATCCTCTTAATGTAAGCATTGCTCCATCTGTTCCGCCTCTTACAACAGGTTCTTTTGGTTCTAATCCCGAACGAATTATTGCTTCTTTGGCATATTCTATTACTTCTGGTCTTTCCATTAATTTTTCTTTCATATTATGATATTTTTCATTTTCTTTAAATTCTATTGTACATCCTAAATATTCTTGTTCTGTTTCCTTTATCAGGTTTTTCAAAAATTCTATTCTT
The DNA here is from genome assembly GCA_017478515.1 of bacterium. Classification (GTDB taxonomy): domain Bacteria; phylum Cyanobacteriota; class Vampirovibrionia; order Gastranaerophilales; family Gastranaerophilaceae; genus UBA791. Next base: position 10,128 of record JAFVDH010000013.1, on the reverse strand, counting down.
TTTTTCGCATTATTAAAATCAAAATCTCTAACAAGCATTTTTATAACAACTCTGTTAACATCTCCGTTAATTCCGTCAACATGATAGTAACCCTCTCTATCTTGTGTTGTTTCTGGTTTTTCTGATTTTGGTAGTTTGCTTATAATTGAATTTGCGACTTCTATAGCATTAACCATTTTTTTATAAGCGTGTCCGCAGTGAACCGGTATACCGTTTATAATGATTTCGGGATTAAATGCATTAAAGGTTTCAGATTCAATATTTTCTGCCTCTGAGCCGTCAACTGTGTATGCGGTATTTGCTCCAAATTTTTCTATATCAAAATACGTTACACCTTCTCCTATTTCTTCATCAGGTGTTATTGCAATTTTTATGTTTGGACATTTAATTTCAGGATGCTCAGTTAAAACTGTTATCGCTTCAATTATTTCGGCAATACCGGCTTTATCATCCGCTCCCAAAAGCGTTGTTCCGTCAGAGGTTATTATTGTATGATTTTTATACGGAGTTAAGTCTGTTTCATCAATTATTGTTCCGCTTAAAAGCTCAATATTACCTGTTTTGTAGTCATGAATTTTTACTTGTACAGGCCCTGTCGGAGCTTGCTCGCTTGTATCCATGTGTGCTATTAATCCAAGTGTATATTGTGTTTCCGTATTTCCTTGTAAATATGCCGTAACTATTCCTGTTTTGTCAATTTTAATATCTTCCAGATTGTTTATGCTTTCAAGTAATGGTATCAAAATTTCCTTGGCAAATTTTACTTGTTTTTGTGTACTTGGTTCAATACCTGTTTTTGTCTCTTCACAAGAACCTGTATCTATTTCTGCCATTTTTATAAAGTTATTTTTTAATCTTTCTTGATTTATATATTCTGAATATTTGCTCACGGGTTTTCTCCAATTTGTGCTGTTTTAAATTTATTATTCTGTATTATTCTGCGAAATTTTCAATTTTATATGTTTTTATAAAGTCTTTTGTTTTATAAGCCTCTTTTGCTCCGACTATTATCTTAAAATCAGGAAGTTCTTTTTGAAGAGAGTCTTTTATTGGTTCAAGCAATCCGGGAATTATTATTTCTCTTGTTTTAACTTTTTTTCTTAGTCCAAATTTTTCAATTGTTTCGGACACGACTTCAGCAGTTATTTTTTCTGCTGCCCATGCCGCCATAACGCTCATTCCTCCTGTTGGAATTACTATTAAATACGATGGTATTTCCAATTCTTCCAATTCATTGGCAATTGTGTAATATGTCAAACTAAAATTTGTTGTCATAAAGATAACTGATTTTTCATCAACTTCATTAAACTCATATATATTTGGTTCAACCTGAAGCGGGGATTGAGGATCGGAATATATATTTTGTCGCAGCGTTATTAGTGTTGACATCAGAGCTTCGTCAAAGTCCTCAAAGATTAATAAATTTGCGTATTTACATATATAAAAGCCTGCTCTGGCAGATAATTCTATTAAATTTGAAGTTTTTCCCAAATATATGTAGACAGGGTTTATATAATTTTTATCATTTTCTAAAATAGCTTTTTTTCTTGTACAAATAAGTGTTTCCATTGTATTTTGAAAACGGTTTTTCCCCTCTTCAATTTTTATGAGATTGAGATTTTTCAATTCTTTATCAGTCAGAGTTGAAATTCCGTGATTTTCTATTTTTAATCTTAAATCATGATTTATTTCTGAGCCTTTAAGCAAAACACCATCAACTTTATAGGTTTTTGATAACTTTAATATTTCAAATTTCAATACTCTGTCTAAAGTTTCATTAAAATTCTCATCGTCTGTATTCAAGGTTACAAAAATCGCCGTAGGATTTACGAATGTTTTATTATGGCGGAACATAACATTTTCCCCGCCGATTTTTATTTTTTTTGAAAGGCCTATTTCAATTTCATTTTGTACGTAGGTTTTAGAATTGTTTATAATATTTATCAATTCGCTATTCAAATACGGGCAATAGCTAATATTGTTGTAATCTTTAGAAAGATTAAGAGCAAAAGCCATACAAGAATTATATCCGCATTCTTTGCAATTAGAATGTTCGGATTTTGTAGATGCAGGGAGGTATTTAAATATGTCTAAACCTGATAGATTCATCCGACCAGCCCTTTCAATATATGAATACTTTCAGGGTGATTAAGCACAACAACATTTACTCCTGCGGAAATAACGGAACTTGCGGTTACCACCTCTATCATTTTTGTTCTTGTTTTAAAATCTCCAAAACTTCCGTTCAAGTTTTCGCTTGATGCTTCTTTTGTTTTAAGGCTTTCTTCGCTGCTGAATGCTATCATTGGCATGTTTAATATTTCATTTCCGTTAAACCCTGCGATTTTTACCCGTTCCATAATGCTGTAGCCGTATTCCAGTCCGTATCCTAATCCTCCCATATCCGTATCTATTAGGATTTTATTTAAATCCAGTCCCATTTTTGATGTTAGCAAATTCATTTCCTTTAACTTGTTAACATCTATCGGTGTACGGATTACCAGAATATGATTGCCTTTTATCGCTAACGGGGTTATTTCTTTATAGGTGTATTCATTTGCAAAAGCGATTATGCATTCCCTGTCAAGGGTTTTCATTAATTCAGGAATAAGAATTTTATCTAAATCCGATATATTTACGCCTCTTATCATCAGAGGTTTTCTGATGTGGGGAAGTAAATCTTTTAATAATAAGCAGGCTTCATTTACCTGACCAATATTTTCAATATTAAATTTTAATCCTAAAATGTCGCAATCCGAGTTTTGAGCTTGTTTTACAAACTCAATTTTATTATCAAAGAATTGACTGTAAACATCTTTTACTATGTGAGAGCTTTTTTCAGGTTTAAAAATATTTAATTCCAAAACAAAAACGGGCTTTGATTTATTGCCGTTTTCTTTTAGAAAAAAGAACGATTTATCACCGCCAATTTTCAGCCCGCTAAAATTAATTTCACGTATGTTTTGTTTAAATTCAAAACTACATGTACAAGTTTCTTTCATTTTTAATTTTTTCCATTAACTCATCAAATTCTTTTTCATCCAAAGTTTCTCTGTCTAATAGAGCTTTGGATATTTGTTCAAGCATATCTTGATTTTGAGTTAAGAGAGTTTTAGCAATTTCGTATTGTTCATTGACAATTCTTTGAACTTCGTTATCGATTTCAGCTGCGATTTCTTCGGAATAATCTCTTGTGTGTCCGAAATCACGTCCCATAAATACGTGGTCTTCGCTTTTGCCGTAAGCTAGATTTCCAAGTTTTTCGCTCATGCCGTATTTTGTTACCATATTTCTTGCCAATGCGGTAACTTTTTCCAAGTCATTAGATGCACCTGTTGTTATAAAGTCTTTTCCGTAAATAATTTCTTCTGCAACACGGCCTCCGAGTGTCATTGTTATTCTGTCCAATAATTGAACTTTTTTCATTGTAAGGTGGTCTTTTTCAGGTAAAGTCAAAGTTACGCCCAAAGCCATTCCTCTTGGTATTATTGAAACTTTATGAAGCGGGTCACAGTTGTTTAATAATTTTGCAAGAAGAGCATGACCAACTTCGTGGTAAGCTGTATTTTCTTTTTCGGAATCCGAAATATTACGGCTTTTCTTTTCAGGGCCGGCAATTACTTTATCAATCGCCTCTTCCAAATCGTCCATTTCAATTTTTTCTTTATCATGTCTTGCTGCAAGCAAAGCTGCCTCATTTAAAAGGTTTTGCAAATCTGCACCTGTAAATCCGGGAGTTCGTTTTGCTAATACTTTTAAATCCACTTCACTTGCAAGCGGTTTATTTTTGGCATGAACTTCCAGTATTTGTTCTCTGCCTAATATATCAGGTCTGTTTATCACTATTTGTCTGTCAAATCTGCCCGGTCTTAGAAGAGCGTTATCCAAAATATCAGGTCTGTTTGTTGCTGCAATTACAATGATATTTGTTGTTTCGTCAAAACCGTCCATTTCAACAAGCAGTTGGTTAAGAGTTTGTTCTCTTTCGTCATGTCCTCCGCCAAGACCTGCTCCACGCTGACGTCCTACGGCATCTATTTCGTCTATAAATATTATACAAGGTTGATGTTTTTTTGCCTGTTCAAACAAGTCTCTTACACGGCTTGCACCAACTCCGACAAACATTTCCACAAAATCCGAACCTGATATTGAAAAGAACGGTACACCTGCTTCTCCTGCTACGGCTTTTGCCATTAACGTTTTACCCGTTCCCGGTGAACCTATTAACAAGACGCCTTTTGGTATTTTTGCTCCAAGTTTTATATATTTTTCTCCGTTTTTTAGAAAATCAACTATTTCTTCAAGTTCTTTTCTTTCTTCGTCTATACCGGCAACATCGTCAAAGGTTACTTTTACTTTGCTGTCTAAAAGTAATTTTGCTTTGCTCTTACCAAATGACATTGCCTGTGAACCGCCTGCGGATATACCTCTTGCCATTATTATTAAAAATATTATAAATAACAGCGGTAAAATCAATGAACCTAATACGCTGAATATTTGTGAAGATTCGCTTGGTTTTTTAACTTCTATTATAACTTTGTTTTCTTCCAATTTTCTCAAGATATCTGAGCCCTCGGGAATTAAAACTTTATACTGCAATGTAGCTTTTTTCAATTCGCCGTATATTGGTTTTGGGGCTTTTTTCTCTTTTTCTGTTTGTTCAGGCTGTTTTAACGGTTGTGCAAGCAAATAGTCTTTATCTATTTCAACACTTTTTATTTCTCCATTTTCCACTTTTTGTACAAAGTTTGTATATGTTAGCTCCTGTGTGCTTGTTGACGGCCCTGAGAACAGCATTGATACAAATGCTAAAATCATTATCCCCAGTATTACGTACATTCCTGTTGATTGGCTTTTATTCATTATATTATTCCTTCTCTATTTCTTTTCTAATTATATTTCAAAATATTTTTTTCACAATTACCGCTATATTTATTAATAATTATAGTTTCTTAGTATTAAACGCTGATTAATTAATTCACTTAGTTTAGTAAAATCAAATTCATTACCTCTGTATAAATAGTCATATACGGTTTTTAGAATAAGATTAAGTATATCGGTATTTATTCTGTTATTATCGTAGTCGGTTAAGACTTCCATCAAGTAAGGATATGCTACTTGCCCTCCGATATCGTTTATCATTGTAAATTTCTTTTTGATATCGAAATATTCAAAATCTACTTTTATCATTTTTAAATAGCGTTCTGAAAATTCGCTGATATTTTTAAGTATCAATTCAGGACTTTTATTTTTAATCATATCCTCATAATATGCTATAAAAAACGGAAAAATTTCAGCATCATTTATTTTCAACTTGGTATTCTGAATGCTTAAAAAATCTTTCAAGAATATTTTAAACATCTCGTATATATCTGACTCCGCAAATCTTTGAACCATATTGTCAAAAATATAAATCAAAGACGGTTCTCTATCAGACAGATATGAGCGAATAAGTTTTGTTGTATCAAGTCTGCTGTTATTTTTATTTATTGAATAATAAAATTCCAAGCCTTCTCCGTGTTTAATTACTATATTATAGCAATCAATGGCTTTAAGAAGTTGATATAATTCATTGGCAGAAATACTTTCTTGCTTAATTTCTTCCCAAAACTTATGTAAAACTACGAATAGAGCGTTCTCTTTTTCTTCATCAGTCAGGCGTTCTTTATAAATGATTTTTTCATAAATGATTTTATTTTCGCCGTTTAAATGAAGTTTTACGCCATATTTTCCAAGCAGATATCTTTCGTAAATTTTCGATATAGCCTCTTCATTTGCGGTATTTGTTTGTTTGTAGCATTCACACAAGGCAAACAAAATTAAGCTTAGTGTTACGAGCTTTTGAATTCCCTCAACAACTGTGTATTCGCCGTCTTCAACTTCTTCCAGTACTATATTCCCAAGGTTCAGGGCTTTATTAAAATCTTTGTACTGGAATAATTTTTTTATCATATTAGCAGAGACGCCATATGTATCATTATAATCTGCTACATACAACGTCTCTGTTTTACTTAATATCTTTAAAATTTTAGTTTTTTCTACTGTCATGATTACTTGTCAGATAATATAAATCCACCGCTTTCTGCGTTTCTTAGATTATCTCCCTCAATTTTTGCTCTCAATGTTTTGATATATTTGTACACATAATCTCTTGGTAAGTTCAAAAGTTTTGCCAAATCTTTTGCAAAGACAACGGTATCTTTGTTTGATAAGAAATAATTAAATACCATTTGTTCTCTTTCTGTAAGAGGTTTTTTGAATTCAAATCCTGAGTTATTTACATTGTTTGAGGCACTTAAAGTGTTTGAACTTGAAATACTGCTTGAGCTTGATTTGTTTGACGTTGAAACAGATTGTTTTGATGATGTTTTAGCAGAGATTTTTTCCACTTCTTTTTTAACAGCTTCTTTTGCAGCTTCAACAACTTTTTCAACCTTAACTTCCGCTTTTTGTTCATTTTTTGGTTTATATACAGATGGTGCGATTTCTGTTTCTCTTTGTGCTGCCCTTTGTGCAGATGCAGAAATTCTTTCTATCGTACTGCTTCTGTCTATTCTTGATGTAGTTACTGATGTGCCTGTTTGGCCTTTCATAACTATATCTACCAAATCATTTGTATGTTTAGTTTCTTCTATTTCTTTTCCCAATCTTTTCGCAAATTCTTCTAAAGTGATTTTTTCCAATGAACTTCTCCATTGTTTAATCTCTTCTTTCGTTAAATATTCCGGCATGTATTCTCCTAATAAAAATCTGATTAATAAAATTTCTAATTTCTATACTAATAATTTAGCATAAATTTTTATCCCCAGAGCAAAATATTTCATAACGTAAATTTTTTTTATTAATAGTTTACAAACTATTGCACATGCATTTTTAAAGTAATAGATAAACTTTTTACATGTATATATATAATACATGTAGTATAATATATGCATGAAGAAATTTGAGGTTTTCAACAATTTTAATGACCCTGTATTAATTATAGACGGCAGTAAAAATGTAATCTATAAAAATAGGGCTTTTGAAAATCATTTTAGTGATTTTAATTGTTTGCAAAAGTTTTCTCATAAGATAAATTTCTATGTCGATGTTTGTGCAATTTCAGATGACATGTCGGCATATTCGCCTATATCTCAGGCTCTTATTTCGGATGAACCTTATACCGCTATAGTTAATTATCGAAGTGTTCAGATGAAATATTACAATATCTCCGCTTTTAAACGGGCTAAATATTCTATTCTTATTTTTAAAGATATTACTTCTGATATTGCTTTGGAAAAATATAAAGATGAAAATTCCAGATTGACAGATAAGCTCAAAGAAGTTTATAAAGACTATCAGAACCTTTTAAAAACAAATCAGGATAACCAGAACCAAGCATTAAAAATGATTTTGATAAATAAAATTTCAAATATCATAAGAGAGTCGATAGATATTTCAAAAGTTTTAACTTCGGCAATAGGCGAACTTTCTTCCATGCTTAATGCTTTTAAGGCATATTATGCAGGGCTTGACGGCGAAAATGAATTTAAAATAACGGAAATTTATCCGAAAAAAAACGAAAACTTGACCGGAAAAGTAATATCTTATGACGAAAATACGTATTCTAAAATTTTGAAAAAAGAAACAGTTTCGTCTCACTGCATAAAAGAATATAATGAGGCAAAACCATTTACTCTGCCTGTGGTCAGAATAATTTTGCCAATATATCATTTGGATAATCTTTTGGGAATAATAGTTCTGTTAAGCCGCCAGAAGAGAGATTTGTCCGCTGAAATAAATATTCTTGAAAGTATTTCCGCTCAGCTTGGAAATGCCATAATTCAGGCTTCTTTGTTCCAGCAAATAAATGAGCAAAAAGACGAATTACAGGATACTTTAAAAGAACTTAAAGAAACTCAATTACAGCTTATTCATTCCGAAAAAATGGCCTCACTCGGTCAATTAGTCGCAGGTGTTGCACACGAAATAAATACTCCGATTGGTTCAATTAAGTCTAATAACGGAATAATGACAAAACTTATTAAACAAATACAAGATAAAGATTTGGCGGAAATGCTTACGGAAACAACAAGAATAGATAAGCTTGCCATAGACAGAATAAGCAACCTTGTAGTTTCGTTAAAAAAATTCGTAAGACTGGATGAAGAGGAGCTTCAAGAGGCTGATATAAATAAAGAGCTGGATTTGACGCTGGATTTGATTTACCACGAAACAAAACATAAGGCGGAAATAGTTAAAAATTACGCAGAATTACCAATGATTAAGTGTTATCCGAACATGCTTAATCAAGTCTTTATGAATCTTCTTGTAAATGCCTGCCAGGCAATAACTGATAAGGGCGTAATTACAATTACTACTGAAATACAGGATGATAATTTGATTGTAAAAATTAAGGATAACGGTAAAGGTATAAAAAAAGAAAACTTGAACAAGATATTTGATGCGGGTTTTACAACAAAATCGGTGGGTGTCGGCACAGGATTGGGTCTTGCAATTAGCTCGAAAATAATTCAAAAACATAACGGTAAAATTAGTGTTAACAGCGAGGAAAACATCGGTACGGAATTTATCGTTGCCATACCTGTAGGGCATGCTTAACAAAGCTTTATAAATCTGTAAAAATCTATTTAGCCATAATATGAATGTGCAAATATTTAAAAAAACAATCAATATTTTTTATAAAATAATCTCTTTGGAGTAAAGACAATGCTTGAAAAAAATGCTATTATATAGTTATAAGTGTTAAACTTACCCTTAAAAAATATTTGATGTATCGTCTAATGCAATAATAGTCTTATTTTTAAGTGTACTTTTAACAAATGTTACGAAATTGTAACCAAATAGAAAAGAAAAAAGCAATTTTTTTTAAACAAAATACTTTATAAAGGAGTAGGTAGTTAAAGATTTATTTGGTAGTATTTACGGAGTAAGGTTATGACAATAAGTGTGAACAGTAAGAAAAAACAAGTTAAGAAAACATTTGAAGAATTAATAAACGATTTACAAACAAGCAACTCAGAAAAAGTTCGTTATAATGCAGCAAGAATTCTTGGTGAAATGGGCGATTCAAAAGCTGTAGAACCATTAATCGATGTATTGAAAAACGATAAAAACGGTTCGGTAAGATTATATGCAGCAAGAGCTTTAGGCGAATTAGGCGACGAAAAAGCAACTGTACACTTAATTGAATCATTACGTGAAGACAGAAACGTAGATGTAAGAGTAAGAGCAGCAAGAGCTTTAGGTCGTTTAGGCGGTGAAATTGTTGTAGAACCTCTTGTTGAAGCATTAAACGATGAAAACCCTCAAGTTTGTATCACAGTTACTGATGCTTTAATCGAAATTGGTGATGTTGCTACAGATGCTTTAATGAAATCTTTAGACCACGAAAAAGTTAACGTAAGATGTGATGCTACAAGAGCTTTAGGTGAAATCGGAAATAAAAAAGCTGTAGATAAAATTATTAATATGTTACACGATGAATGGGTTAACGTAAGAATTTACGCAGTAACGTCGTTAGGTAAATTAAACGATACAAAAGCAGTTCCTGCATTAATAGACGTTATGAAAGACCGTAACGAAAATGAATTGGTAAGAGCAGGTGCAGCAGCAGCTTTAGGCGTACTTCGTGACCAACGTTCATTGTTACCTTTAAGAGAATTAATTATGGAAGCTGATGAGTTAGGTGAATTGGAAGATACAGCTTTGAAATCATTCAAAAAAATTATGGCAGCTAACTGGCAGCAAATCCCTGGTGCTACTCCTCAAAAGAAACCTGTTGCAGCAGCATTTTAATCAAGATTAATTAAAATATTAAAACTAAAAAAGCGAATTTTTAAAAATTCGCTTTTTTAGTTTTATTTTGTTGGGGTGAAACCCCAACCTACGTTCTTTTTTAGTTGGGTTAGCCACTGGTTAGGGTTTCACCTCAACGACAATATTATAAGGTAATTATATACAAGTCTACACAAATAATAAAAATATCATATCTTTATGGAACTTCGTAAATTCGTTTATTGAAATAATTACAAGCCCGAATTTGTTTGAGTGCGTAAGCACGAGTTATGAGGGCTGTGATTGAAATTAACGAATTAGAAGTGAAATATCAAATATGATATTTTTATT
>JAFVDH010000012.1 GCA_017478515.1 bacterium | reverse complement strand
GTAATTTTTCTTTTTCATTTTTACATTGAGCATTATAATCTTTCAACATTTTCTTTATTTGTGCATTTATTGCATCCCTTGTATAAGGTGTATTTCGATTACTTAAAAAACAGAAATTAGTCACATCATCCAATACCGGTTGTTTTACACCTTCCGCTAACTGATGTTCTCTTTCAGAAAGGAAAGCCTTTTTTACAGCTTTTAACATAGGGATATTCCTAATTCCTGCCAGAGTTTTTGGTTCTTTTATTAATTGCTTTGCATGTCCGTCTTCGTCACGAATATAGGCGATAGATTTACATACACTAATTTTACAAGATTTAAAATCAATGTTATCCCACGTTAAAGCTGTTACCTCACCTACTCTCATACCTGTGCAGCTTAAAACTACTAATAAATTTTTAATAGTATTATTGTATATAGGATTATTCAAAATAAAATCCATAAATGAATTAAGCTCTTCAGGTGTTAATACATCAATCTCCTTCGTTTTCGCATGTGTTTCCTTTTTAATTTCACCACATACCCCTCTTGCCGGATTTTTTGAAATAATATCATCATTTAAGGCACTCTCAAATATAGGTGTAATTATACTGTCAAGCCTCGAAATCGTCGAAATAGCGAGTTTTTTCTCGGTCAGCATACCCAAATAATACTTCTTTATTGTTGAACGCTTAATTTCGGCTATTTTTAAAAATCCTAATTCTGACTTTATGTATTTATCATACATAAACCTCATAGTTGAAAAGGTACTTTTCTCTAATGTCAGACTTTTAGCCTTTAAATATTCATTCGCATAATAATCAAATAAAAGTTTTTGCTTATCTATGTCTATTCCGCTTTCAAGCTGTTTTAATAATTTTTCTTTCTTTAACCGCAACTCTGTTAATGTCATTGCAAATACAGAATATGATTTTCCCCCTCGATAAATACGAAATTCATAAACATTATCTTTCCTTTGTCTTTCTCCCTTTTTCAATACATGTCCTTTATTATCCGTTTTCTTACTCATTTCCATCACTTCCTTTCCGTAACAACATTTTACTATGGATACATAGTATTTTCAATTCTGAATATTTTATAAAATATATGTATACATAGTGCTATTTTGTTGGTTAATTTAAACAAATTATTATAATTGACTTTTAAAATACTATTTAGTATCATAAATTTACCAAAACATTAAGGAGTACTGCCATGCAAGAGGAAAAGAAAAGCAGATATACCCCTGCACAAGCAAAAGCAGCAAAAAAATATTTGGCTAATACCTTTGACGATATTAAAATACGTGTTCCTAAAGGTAAAAGAGAGTACTATAAGTCAGTTGCAGACAATTCCGGCGAGTCATTAAATCATCTCTTTATACGTGCCATTGACACATTAATCGAAAACGAAAACTTATCCAAATAGGTAGCAGAATGAATTATCTGCTACCTGTTATTTTATTCCTTATATTCATTTTCAACATAGTAAAAGAATTTCCTTACATCAATTCTTACCGCCCTGCCGATATGTATATATGCACCGGCATCCTTTGCAATTTTAACAACTGTTCCTCTGCAAAGGTTTATATCAGACATTACCTGTTCGACCGTTTGGTACTTTGCCGATTTATTTCTGTTTGGCTTATTCATATAATCACCCCACTTTCTAAAATAATTAAAATTAATTTTCACAAAGACATATTACTAATTAATTTTCGTAAGTTCATTACATCCGATGTCTGTATTTTGTCGGGAAATAAAAAAGGACAAATTTTCTTGTTTTAAAATTTGTCCTAAAATCACTTTTATAATTTTTTTACTTTTCACAGAGCAAGTTTCGCACCGTCATACAAAAACCCTATTTTTGAAATCCGGCGCATGTCACTTGTTGGGGATTTTCCCCAAACCCTAAAACGAAAAAATTCTATTTTTCTATCAGCACGTCCGTGAAAGATTTTCAATTTTTTCTATTTTTCTTTTTTAACTGTTCGTAACATTCATCAAAATCAAACATTCCGTTTTTCAGATCAAAAAGTACATTTTGCAAATCCCCTCTTAACCAAAAAAGTTTATTTTCAAATTCTCTCATTGCCTTAAAATCCTCTTTTGTTACATACATTAAATTTGCTGCATGTGCAATCTGATTGATATTATTGCCTATACGAATAATCTCTATCATAATTTTACTGATATCTTCTTTTAGTAAAAGATATGCCTTTACTTCACTATCGGACATAATAAGTTGTCTTAAATATTCTGACTCTGATAATTTAAGTTTTTTACTTTTTCTACTTAATACATTTGCAGTAGTTTCATCAAAACGAAAATTTTTTTGAATGGACTTATTCATAAAATCACCCTTTCTTAATTTATTTGCAAAATGAAAAAAGCCATACGATTAATTCGTACAGCTTTTCCCTCTTTAACTGATTACAGCTTAACATATAAATGATATGTATTCAATTATACGAAATTGTAAATAATTGTATTTTTTTCATATTTTCCTATCAATTTTGTATATACATCGTTCAATAAATAGCAAGACACGTATTTTGTATATACAAAATACCTCTTGTTATGGGACACCCCTAAAACCCCGTAAAATAACCCTCTTTCAAAAAGTTGTCCCGGAGAAAATAAAGGTGTCCCAATAAAAAATGATGGGTGTCCCAGCAAAAATTTGATGTGGGACACCCTACATTTAATACTTTTTTCTCAAAATCAATCTTCCTACATACAGATTATCACATATAATGATAACATGCAATTAATATGTATTAAGACCAATTAACATTTGTTCATCAGTTGATTTTTTACTACTTAATCTTTTTCTTTCTTAATGTAAGATAAATTGCAGCAAATGCTGTATCAATCATAAGCATTACTATTACAACTATATTCATCTTATCACCTGTTGTTGGTGACTTTGCCTTATCAGATGAAGCTGTGGTTGTTGAATTGGTTGTATCATTAGTTTTATCTGTTACAACTGTTGCAGGTGTAGTTGAATTATCTGTTACATTGGTTGTAGTTGTATCAGTAGAATCTACCTTTTCCTTTACAGTAAGGATCATATCTGCCTTACCATCATCAAAGAGAACTGTTACTGTATGTTCTCCTGCTGTAAGCTTCTGCAATACGGAAGCCTTTAATGTTACAATCGTACTTCCTGATTTAGCAGTATAATCATCAGCAGTAAGAGCTTTTCCGTCTATCTGTACACCGTCAAAGTGGCTAAAGCAACTTGCATCATCAGTGCTTCTCTTTACTGTTACGGTAATATCAACTCCACTGTCTAATGTCCATTCACTTGTAGAGTCAGATGTTACACTATATTCAGCGGTTGATACTGCTGTTTCTGTTACCGTCAGTTTATAGGTTGCTGTCTTCGTAGCATAAGTATACTTGGCACTATCTGTTACAGTTGCGGTAATATTGGCTTCACCTGCACCTACTATTGTTACCTTTCCTGTACCGTCAACCGTTGCTACACTTTCTTTATCAGAAGAATATGTAACAGTTCCGTCACCTGTCTTTGATAACTCATTTGTAAATGCACTATCTCCCTTTTTCTTTGAAACACTTGTTGTTGCATAGCTTATCGTGCCTGCTAATTTATTTACTGTCACGTCACAGCCTGCAGTCAAAGCAGCATCAGCATTGCTTGTAACGGTTACCGTCGCATCTCCTGCCGTAATGCCCTTTGCATATACGGTAAGTACATCAGTTGCAGCCGAGCCTACCTCTGTAGTGCATGAAGCATCAGAGTAAAGCTTGACATTACCGCTATTTGTACTCCACTTTACTGTCTTATAGGTTGCATCGTCAGGTGAGACGGTTGCCGTAAACGCAATACTGTCATCTATGTTGATTGTCTGTGTAGTTGTCTTGTCAAGAGTAATGCCAGTTACAAGTGTAGCAATAGTAAACGTATTGTTATCAGATGAGAAAATCACAGATGAACGATTAAGCTTTAAAGCAGGGCGTACACCGAGCGTGTCACTCAAATTGCCACCATAACTTAATATGCTACCATCATTGCTGTTCACAATATACGGTGCCCCATAAGTACCACTATCGGACGAATTCAGCCACCATCCACTGTAGGTAGAAGAACATTTTTTTATATCAACATTTGTTATTGCACCAACCTCTTGTCTTGTAAGAAGAAACATTTTCCCGCTATATACTGCTACTTTTGCAATAGCTGATATGTCATTCTCATAATAACTATTTACGGCTGTTTCTACTGTAGAACCGCTATATGTATTGCCGTAACCATAACTTGAACCTATAACACATTCCTTTGAAAGCAAAGTTAATGTTGTATCATCATAATCAATAAGATACCACTCCTTGTTATCAAAGCGTACAACCGTTGTAGTATTCTTAAGGCTTGTATAATCATCCGCCGCCTTAACCTCAAGTGTCGGCATTGTCACAATCGATAACGGCAGTAATAGTATTGCCAAGAACAAAGTCACATATGAACTTATTCGTTTTTTCATAATCTCCATCCTTTCCCTTTCTTAAAAGAAATAACAAAAGCGCACCTTATAAGCATTGTCAGCTCATAAAGTACGCTTCATTATCATAGTTATGAAATTGTAAAAGGGCGCAGTTATCTACTTGCTTGCTTGCTTGCTTGCT
>JAFVDH010000011.1 GCA_017478515.1 bacterium | reverse complement strand
ACACATCTGCAACAGACAGCGATGCTGCATGTAAGTGTTATAACAATAGTAACTATTGGTTAGGCGGAAGTACATGCTGTTCAAGCGAAAACACTTCGGATTGTTGTACATCAAGCAATACAAGTGCAAACGACACACATACATCAGCAGGAAAATACAGAAGCGATACATGTTGTCACAGCGATACATCGAGTGATAATTGTTGTAAAGCATATCATAGTGATAATTACTGGCTAGGCGGTTCAACTTGCTGTTCAAGCGAAAACACTTCGGATTGTTGCACATCATCTTATACAGGAGGTACACATACGGCAGCGGGTGCTTGGAGAAGCGGAACATGTTGTAATAGTGATACATCGAGTGATAACTGCTGTAAGGCTTACCATAACGATAATTATTGGCTAGGCGGTTCAACTTGCTGTTCAAGCGAAGACAGTTCTGACTGCTGTAAATCATCAAACACAGGCGGTACACATACTGGTGCAGGGACTTGGGTAAGTTCATCTAATACATGCTGTCATGATGCAAACTCATCAGCAACATGTTGTACTGCAATAAAAGGTAATAATTATGAATACAAAAATAATTCTTGTACTCAAAAAAGTAATAGTTCTTGTTCCGGTTGGAATGATGCAAGTGGTACTTGCTGTACAAATACTTATACGGAATCTTGCTGTTTAGGTAAATATTCAAACGGATATTACACTCGTTATAATGGTATGCCGGTATGTTGTGAGAGCGAATCCGATTCCGAATATTGTTGTACCGCAAGTAATAATCCTAACGGTGTTGGAACATGGAATTCTACTGCCAAAACTTGTTCCCATACACCTTGTTCCACATCTTTGAATCCGTCTCAATGTGCTGCTGCGGGTTACAAAGCTACAGGAGCTGAATGTTGTTGTTCGGAAACGCAATCAGATGCTTGTTGTAAAGCCATAAAAGGCAGCAGTGGGTATAAATTATCTGGCGGTGTTTGTGCATTACCTGATACATCAGAATTTACTGCTTGTACGGTAACCACTACATGTACACAACAATATGCAAGTTGTTCAAATGTTACTCAAGGCCCTGGTATTTATAAATGCGTATTTACATTTAATAATTCATCTGCTTGCAGCGGTAAAATACACTTTGTTATTGTCGCAGGTTCTTATTATGGTTCAGTGAATACAACCAATAATCCTAATATTGGTACTAGCAGCTGTACTTCACCTCCATCTATTCTGTATAATAAAGATATTAAATTCTATAGTTCAGGTTCTACCGATGCTTCTACTTATTTGGGTTCATGTAATTTTGGTACTGCTGCCCAACTCGCAACAGAATATAAATGCAGCTTTAATTGGAATCAAGCTAAATAAAGAAAATTTCAAGATTTTAAAACTCAAAACACAATAAAATCAAATATATTATTAAAATATCCTGTACAATCTTTGACGGGATATTTTGATTTTTATGTAAACTTATTAAAAGCACTGCAATAATCAAAATGATTATCAATTTGTCATTATTAAATCAAATTTTTATTACTTATTTAAGTCTCTAACATTATTTTTTAAAACTATAAATGCACACATCAAGCCTTGAGCTAAAAGAAGTATACTTTGGTGAACCGTCGATACGGCAAGGGCTGAAGATTTATCTATGCTAAAAATTCCGAGAGCCAATATATATGCATACTGATATGGGCCGATAAATACGCTTGCAGACGGTATCATTGTCGAAAAGGATATTAAGCTTATGACAAACAATGCTGCCGCAAAACCAAGATGCAGATTAAAACTGTCAATTATCAAATATGCGATATAACATTCCAATATCCAGGGAATTGCTGTCCAAACAAAGGCTTTAATCGTAAATCTTAGGTTGTTTAATACTCGAAATCCGTCAACAAAAGCATTTAGATGGCTATTAAGTTCCCGTATAATATTTGTCATTATTTTATTTATTCGTTCCGGTAAATGTCCTGACATATTTATAAGTTTTTCGCAAATATAATCCAATTTATTAAATTTAAAAACAATCCAAAACACTGCTAAACACCCAGCAAACAGTGTTCCTACAGCATATGTTAAGTTTATTATCCACTGTTGTTTGCAATACATCAATACAGCAAACAATAAAATACAAAAAACACAAACGCCGTCAAAAGTTCTTTCAATAAGAATAGAACCTAAAATTTTCATTTTTTTCTCATCTTTGTCAGAACCGAGTTTATACGCTCTATACAAATCTCCGCCCCTTGCAGGTAAAAATATATTTAAAAAACTTCCTACAATAAAATTTTCTCCCAATTCCAGTACGGAAAATCGCTTATCATCCAGTAATACTGCCTTAAAACGTATTCCTCTTAAATACATTCCAATCATATATAATGCCATAATCAGCAAAATATTTTTAAACGAGAAAACTTTAAAAGTTCTAATTATTACGTGAATATCAATTTTATAAAAGATAAGTACAAGGAAAATTATTGTAATTAATAGCGTAAAAATCTTTTTCTTATTCATAAATACAATTTACCATATTTAGTATGGTTTGTTAATAAGGCTTTTATGTGCATTCATTTCAATTGTGTCATCAAGAGGAGGAAGTTCAAAATCTTCACTTAAATTATTTAAAGCAAGTTTTATTAAATAGTCGGTAAAATGCGGATTTTTAGGCAAAAATGAACCGTGTAAGTAAGTTCCGAAAACATTTTTGTATCTTGCACCCTCTGTTAAATCTTCACCGTTATTTCCGTTTCCGACAATAATATGAGAAAGAGGTTTTGTACTGCCTGTTAAATAAGTTCTGCCCGAATGATTTTCAAAACCGACAAGCGTTTCAGGAGTTGTAAACTCAGTTTTTGCCGTAACATTTCCTATAAATCTTTTTTTACCGCCAACAGTATAACCGCTTAAAAGACTTATCCCTATGAGTTTTTCTCCATCAATAGGTTGAAAATAATCCGCTAAAAGCTGGTATCCGCCGCAAATTGCTAAAAATACTTTGTTTTCGTCACGTTGTTTTGTCAGAAAATCTTTATGTTTTTGTAATTCAAAAGACACATCAACCTGCTGTCTGTCCTGCCCTCCGCCTATAAAATATATATCGGCATTCGGAATATCATCCCCGGCATTTACTTCCTTTAAATTTACTTCAATACCTCTATTTTCTGCTCTATATTGTAACGCCTTAATATTTCCGATATCACCGTACAAGTTTAGTAATTTCGGATATAAATGGCAGATTGTAAGTTTCAAATTTCCTGTACCCATAGCTAGAGTATAGCAAAAACCATGCTTTCAGGCATGGTTTTTCGTAAAAATTAATAAAATATTTCAAATTATAACAAAATCTTAAAAAATCACTATCGGCTGTATTGCAATAATATCAAAACTTTTCAAGATAAAAACTCCCAAATGTATTAATTTTAGTTAATACTGTTGCATTAATTTATATATCCCCTATAATATAGCATGTACAACATAAGAAAGGGGATTTAATTATGAACAAAGAAGAATTAGTACAAGAAATTGCAAAATCTGCAAAAGTTACACAAAAAGATGCAAATGAAGTTTTAGGTGCATTAATTGATACAATTCAAAAAACAGTAGCTAAAGGTAAAAAAGTTACATTAGTAGGCTTTGGAACATTCGAACCTCGTAAGAGAGCTGCAAGAAACGGCAGAAACCCTCAAACAGGTAAAGAAATCAAAATTCCTGCTAAAACAGTTCCTGCATTTTCAGCTGGTAAAAAATTCAAAACAGTTGTTAACGGAAAATAGTTTATTATTGAGATAATAATAAAAAAGGGCCGAGTTTGAAAAACTCGGCCCTTTTTACTTGTATCTGCAAATTCATATAATTAATATGCGACTAAATTTAATAACCCTTTGCAATAAAATTTTAAAGTTATACAATGTTATTGAACGGAGAAATCAGCATTATGTATAACCCTAAGTCAGAAAAAGCAGAAGAATTTATTAACGAAGAGGAAATTTTAAATACCCTTGATTATGCAGAAAAAAACAAGGATAATATAGTATTAATTAACGAAATAATACAAAAAGCTGAGGAAAGAAAAGGTTTATCACACAAAGAAGCATCTGTTCTACTGGCTTGCGAGGATAAAGAACAAGTTGAAAGAATATATAAACTTGCAGAACAAATAAAAAAAGATTTTTACGGAAATAGAATAGTGTTGTTTGCACCGCTTTATTTATCAAATTATTGTGTAAACGGATGTGTATACTGCCCTTACCACGCTAAAAACAAGCATATACCAAGAAAAAAAATGACTCAGGAAGAAATAAAAAGGGAAGTTATAGCACTTCAAGATATGGGGCATAAACGACTTGCCCTTGAAACAGGAGAAGACCCTGTAAATAACCCTATAGAATATATTCTTGAAAGTATAAAGACAATTTATAGTATAAAACATAAAAACGGTGCAATAAGACGTGTAAACGTAAATATAGCAGCAACCAGCGTTGAAAATTACAGAAAGCTGAAAGAAGCAGGAATAGGTACATATATTCTGTTCCAAGAAACGTATAATAAAAAAAGCTATGAAAGATTACACCCAACAGGCCCAAAACATAATTATGAATACCATACAGAGGCTATGGACAGAGCAATGGAGGGCGGAATAGATGATGTAGGATTAGGTGTACTATTTGGACTTGAAAGCTACAAGTATGAATTTGCCGCACTATTAATGCATGCAGAACATTTGGAAGCTCGTTTTGGAGTTGGCCCACATACAATAAGCGTTCCGAGAATAAGAAAAGCAGACGATATTGACCCGAATAGTTTCAAAAAAGGAATAAATGACGAAACTTTTGCGAAAATAGTTGCATGTATAAGAATTGCCGTACCATACACAGGAATGATAGTATCCACCAGAGAATCCGAAAAATGCAGAGAAAAAGTTCTGCACCTTGGAATTTCTCAAATTTCGGGGGGGTCAAAAACTTCAGTAGGCGGATATGATGAAAATGACTACACGGAAGAGGATTCTTCACAGTTTGAAGTATCAGATACAAGAACACTTGATGAAGTAATTCAATGGCTTATGAAAATGGATTATATCCCTAGTTTTTGCACAGCATGCTATAGAGAGGGCAGAACAGGCGACAGATTTATGGAATTGTGCAAGAAAAAACAAATTCAAAACTGCTGTCATCCTAATGCATTGATGACTCTAAAAGAATATTTGGAAGATTATGCTTCGGAAGAAACGAAACAAATAGGATATAAATTAATAGAAAAAGAGCAAGGAACAATACCGAATGAGCGAACAAAAGAAATATTAAAAACCAATCTTGATAAGATTGGACAAGGAGAAAGAGATTTTAGATTTTAAAAATCAATTTAATCTCTAATCCCCCATATTAACATTTTGTAAATTATATTTTTTTATATATTTTTTAAAACTTTTGTAATTTCTGTTTCTAAACCTGAACATATAAGCGGCACAGCCTTGTCCCGTACCGTTTAAACAATTAGGAATATGATTTGCCTCCAGAATATATAACTTTATTCCATCTTTGTATATACCAAAATCATAAATATCTTCACTAAGCATATTTGGGCCTTTGTTCGGCCCATTTACATCAATAAAAATATTTCCACATCTTTCTCTTACTTGACTGCAATCGGGACTTAATATTTTAAACGCTATTCCTGTATTATTCTTCAATTCAACTTTGTAATAATCACTTATCAAAATTTCGGTTAATTGAGAATCCTTTATCTTTCTTTTAAAATGCACTTTATTATAAAAACATTTATTTGCACCATTATATTTGCAATTTTGTTTCAATGGTAAATTTTTTATAAATTCTTTAGCCAGTTTACCTGTATCCATTTCTGACTCTGCCCAATTAAAATTAGTAATGTTTATCGTATCATAATATGCTTTTTGTAATATATGAAAAGTTTGTTCAGTTGTATTTATAATATATTGGTCATAATAATAATCAAAAACCAATTTTGAACAAACAATTATTAAAATTATTGTAAAAATAATAAACAAAATATTAAAAATTTTATCAGATATTCTCAGTCTTATATACATATGTTTCCTTTAAATATTTTTATTTTATCCGCCTGTGCCAAAACTACATTCTTGGTGCTCATCTATACCACTAGACGTATATTCTGTACTACCTATCCACCAAGAACAACCTAAAATTGATGTCCTTTCTGGAACAAAACAATAGTGTGGATTTATATTAGTACTCAAACTTGCGGAAGAACCGGCTGAATTATAATTTATATTAGCAGTAACGGATTCTTGTTGAGTTTTTTGATAAACAACTCCAGCCATATTTGGGTCATTTGAATAATATTCATAGTTGTTTATTTTAAATTTAGATGGTCTTTTATTTGTGTCCGTACATGTTGTTCCTGACTTAATTGATAAAGAACAACTCATATATTCTGATATGCTAGAACTAATACCGCAATCTTCACCTTGCGAAGGTAACATTTCACATGAGAAATAAATTTCACAATAATTAGAAGCTAATGATGGATCAGGAGTAGTATTATTGCAAGAACCATCTGAATTAACACCATTAGCACAATCAAAAATTTTTATTATACATTGACTGCCACAACCAACTTCTTTTTCTACTCCTTTTGGTTTTATTGTACATTTATTTCCATTACAATTTGTTAATGTACACGGATTTGTT
>JAFVDH010000010.1 GCA_017478515.1 bacterium | reverse complement strand
GAATTTAAAGAACTTGATGTAACGGCATCGGCAGACAGTACTTATCAATTTACGACAGTATCAGGTGCGGCAGGTGGATCAGCAGGTGTTGCAGGTGTTGAAAACGTTAATTATGTTAATAATACGGTTAAAGCTTATGCAGATGGAGTATTAAAAGGTGATAAAGCAGTTATTAGTGCATCAGACGAAGTAACCTTTAATTATCCGATAGCAGGTGTTGTAGCGGCAGGAGGAACAGCAGGTGTAGGAGCCTCCGTTATGGTAAATGCCGTAACGAGTACGGTACAATCATATATTGGCGGCAATAATGTTAATGTTAAAGATATTGATGTAACGGCAACAGGCAAACAAACATATGATAACATTATTGCGGCAGGATTTGCAGGTGCAGGTGAATTTGCCCTTTCAGGAACGGTTCTTGTTAATAACATTGATACAATAGTTCAGTCTTATATAACAGAAAATTCAAATATAACGGCTGATGATGTTGATGTTAAATCTGATAATACAACTACCTTGACAGCATTTACGGGGGCAGGTGCCGTAGGCGGTATGGGAGCAGTCGGAGCCTCTGTTAATGTAAATGATTTTGAAGCCACTACGGAAAGCTATACAGGTGATAATGTAACAATCAATGCTAAAAATGTTAATGTTAATGCACAAACAACAACAAGTCTTGGTACAAAAGACAGAGAATTGAACGCTGTTGCAGGTTCATTTGGGGTTTATGCAGGTATTGCAGGAAGTTTCTTATTCAACGATATTCAAAATAAAACGGCTGCTTATCTTGGTAAAGGTAACACTATTAATCTTGCAGACAATGGCAAATTAAATTTAAATGCAAAAGATGCATCAAGTATTTATGAAAGTTTTGGTGCAGGTGGTGGCGGACTTGTAGGTGTAGGAGCTACTGTAGGCGGTAATGAAATACATAATACGGTTCTCTCTTATATTGGTTCAGGCTCTGTTATAGATGGAAGTAATGCTGATGTATCAATTATTTCAGAAAGTATAGAAAATGTTGATGCTCTTGGTGTTGTTGTCGGTGCGGGCGGAGTTGCACTTTCAGGTGGTGCCGTATATACAAATATAGGTAAAAAAGTTGAAAATGCTTCTTATAATCAACTTGATGATAAAACCGACAGAGAAACTTTTGACGGAGCTAAAGAGCAAACCGGTACAATGAAAAAAGAAGCTGACAGAATAGTTAATGGTGCGGATGACAGCTATAAATCGGGCTATAATGATGCTTTAAACAGGGTAAAAGATGATGCGGATGGTACGAGAATTGAAGATAAAGAAAACGTTGACGGAAGTTTATATACCAAAACAGCAACATCAAGTATAGCAAGTACCGATAGGGACGGAACAACTTCCGCATTTATCGACAGTGGTGCAACATTAAATGTTAAAAATTTAAAAGTTAATGCTAAAAATACAAATGATATTGACCTTGAAACAGACGGTGTAGCGGCAGGAGCAGGAGCAGTCGGTGTATCTGTTGCATTATCGGAAGATTTAACAACAACAAATGCCTTTGTTTCAAACGGTGTAACAATTAATGCAGATAGTGCTGAAATAAAAGCAATATCTGATGATAAACATCAAGTTGAAACACTGGCTGCCGCAGGCGGTTTAATTGCAGGCGGCGGAAGCCATGCTCAAATTAATTCAAACAAAACGGTAAATGCGTATGTTTTAGGTGATACAACTATTACAACAAAGAATAATTTGACTATTAATACCGATTCAACATCGGATATAACATCTTATGCTAAAGCGGCTGCTTTCTCGGGACTCTCTGTCGGTGTATCGGTTGCAAAAGCTGATAGCACAGGAAATGCTAAAATTGATATCGGTGATAATGTCAGTCTTAATTCCCAAAACAGCAATGTAATAATCGGAACAAAGACCGATGAAAAAGCAACGGCAGAATCATGGGCTGCAACAGGCGGTACATATAGCGGAAGCGGTGCAGCTTCAATTGCAAAAACAGGTAAAAACAGTTCTGTTAATATCGGTAAAGACTTTAGTGCTGATGTTAATAATAAATTAACAATAACTTCAAATGCAAAGAATTACTCATTTACAGAAGCAAATGGCAGAGCTTATGGCGGTGTATCAGCAGGCGGTGCAACAGGTGAATCGATTATCAGCCAAACTTCAGGTGTAAATATTGCCGATGCAACATCTATAAAGAACATTAAAGCAGGTTCGATTGATATTTCTTCTAAAGTTGAAAATAAAGCAGAAACTGACATATATGCAGGTGCGGGTGCATTAGCAGGCTTTTCTGGTTCAAGGGGAACAACGGATATTACAACAACCGATATTAATTATGTAGGCAAAAACTATAATGTTACAACGTCAAACGGAGGTTATTTAGTATCCGGTGATGTAGTAAATGAATATAAAGCTTATGATAAGGCTGATTCATTTGGTGTTGTTGTTGGTACGGCTCCAAGTATAAAAAATACGGTTAATTCAACAGTGAAATCGGATTCGGAAGCGGATATTGAGTCAGCAGGTTCAATAATAGTTGCCGCAAAAAATGAAATTAAGAAAAAATCTGTTTCCGGTTATGATTTACGTGGTGGTGCCGGTGGTATTGCAGGTGGCTCCGGCGGTTCAATAGAAGATACTTTAACCATGACGACAAATGCTAAATTAGGCGGAAATAAAGCTTACGCTAATGGTGATTTCGGCAGCGGTGATGTAACGGTTGGTACATACAATAATGCAGAAATAAATGAAAAAGCCGATTTATATGCAGGTGCTGCTATTGGCGGTTCGGATACGGATTCTATTGTTCACTTAACTGCTGATGCAAAAACAGAAATTGCAAATAAAGATATAAAAACGAAAGATGACCATATTAACTATGCCGCAAGAAATGATATTGATATTTATACAAAAGTCAATGTTGAATCTTATGGCGGTTTTGTTGGTACAGGTGGAAAAAGTGAAGCAAAAACCAATCATCAATATGCTGATATTGTTATTGCTGACGGAGTAACATCTACAAGCGGCAGAGATACGAATGTATCCGCAATAAGTAATAAGAGCTTAGAAGCTTACATTTATGAAAGAACACGTGGTTTGGCAAGTGTTATATCGGGTCATGCAAATGCGTATAACAGTGATTCTCACTCAATAGTAACAATAAATTCAGGTGCAGCTTTAAAATCTTATGATGCAATGAATTTGACTGCTCAAAGTACATCACAAAAAATTAAAGTTACAAGAGATGCTATTGCTTACCAGTTATGGGGAATACCATATAAAGGCAGTGGTAATACCGATAAATCAGACAATAATAACGGAAATGGAAGTATTGTATTAAATGGTTCAACGGAGAGCGGTCTCGGTGCGAATAAGAGTCTTACAATAAATAATGACAGCACATACACATCGGACGGTGTCAACGTAAAAGGACTTGAACAAGTCGGTGAAATATCCTCTGCAGAAATTCAGGTTGATATTGATTCATATAAAGAAAGCTTAAAAACAGCTAAGACAGAATATGATGCTTATATTAAGTCTCTTGATGATGCAAGTGATTCTTATTCGGCTGCAATGGAAACAGCAAAAACAAATAAAGCAGCTTATGAAAACAATAATAAAACTTTAACTAAAAATAAACAAGCTGCGGAATTATCTTTAAATGCAATAAACAATGTTGATAATATAGCTACAGAAGATTATCAAACAACTTACGGTTCAATAGCTGATGTTAAGACATTAATTGATGCTTATAATGCATTAAAAAGTTTAAGTGTAGATGATGAAGGTTATGCCGCAGCAAAATCAGCTTATGATACGGCATATAATGCTTTAACATCACAAAAAAGAAGTTTAGAAACTCAAATATCGGGTTATGAAACACAAATACAAACAAACAATAATTCGATTGAAATTGCTAAAGATGCAATTGAAGCAAACGATTTAAAAATAAAAGAGATTGCACAAACTAAACTTGATGCTGAAGCTATGTACACTCAACAAGTTGGAGTTATACAAGGTTATATAGATGACTTAACGGCTCAAAAAGCTGAAATGGATGCATCTGGTACTACAACTCCCGTTTATTCAATGGTAATTGATGATATAATTGTTCGCTCAGGTGAAACAAATGTTACGGGTAACGTAACCGGTTCAGGTTCAATTACAGCTCCCGGAAATAAATTTACGATTACTATTGATAACAACAGCGTAAATAGTGTTGTTTACGGTGATTTAATACTTGGAAGAAACTTAAAAGGCGGTATCTATGGTAGTAGTATTGCTGATTCAATAACTAAAACAATTAAAAACCCGAATGATTTATACAAAATATCAATAACAAACCACGTTGATGCAAATGACCCGACCATAAACTTTACGGGGAATGCAGGTGATATAGTTTTACAGGGCAATGTTGAAAATGTCAACGGTGCATTTGATTTAACAAACTATACGGGTAATGTTTTATCGCAGGGTTCATTAACCGCAAGAGATATTCACATTAAAGTTCCGAACGGTTCAATGAGTCAGCAATATAACAGCAACGAATATAAAATTGGCGGAAACAGTGGCGATGGTGCAATTATTGTTTCTCATGATATTGATATTTCTTCAAAAATAATAAATATTCACGGTTTAATTCAAAGCGGCAGCGAAATTAAACAGGTTACAATTCCTGAATTTTCGGTAATTAAAAAGGATGACGGTTATTATCAGGTTGTAAACGGCGTTGAAACATTTATGAAACCAAGTGAAATGACAAAAGGTTATTACTACTTAACATTAACCGATGATACATCAGATGTGGCTAAAATCCAGCAAATTAAAGCATACTTTAAACCCTCTGATAGCGATGCAACAAGTAATATTCCGGGTGAAATATATTTATTCAAAGCTGATATTGACGGCGGAAATATAACATTAACAGGTAACATAGTAAATGATAAAAATACGGGCAAAATCGTATTAATAAACGGCTACGGACATATTGACGTAACAAATAATTCAAATTATGACCTTGTTACAAGTGCTTTAAATGCCGATACAAATCTTCAAGGCAAATTAACAATCAATGACTTTAAGGTTGGTTACAACGACCCTGAATATGTTACTGATCTTTTTGGTATGCAAATACAAACAAAAGCCGGCAGTCCAAAGTATGATGAATATGAAAATATAAAACATTCTGATTTAACTGATGAATTTATTTCTTCACACACAGGTACATATACTGCTTATGTAGATGAAAACGGTAATATTGTAACTTCTGCAACAGGTGTAACAGAAGGTAACGGTTCATGGAGCAGTGAAAATCAGACAAATTCAACAAACTCATTCGGAGCTAATGTATATTCAACTACATATACTCCCGGAGCTGATGCTTATTCCGTTGTAAATGAAGGCGGATTAAGGTCATATACTGTATATGTAAAACGCTCATGGTGGACTGAATTATGGTACGGTAAACTTTATGAAACAAGATACTATACTGCTGATCCTACTTACGAAGTAAAAGCAAACCCGATTGCTGTTAACTTCCAAGGGTTCAGTACCCCTCAGATTAATGTAACATCAAACAGCAATATTATTATGAATAATAGTATCAGTGCTTTAGCAGGAAATGTTAATATAACAACAGGCGGAAATCTTTTAACAAATACCGCAAATAACGTAATTTCAGCTAAGAATATTACATTAAATGCTGCAGGCAACATTGGTCAGGAAGTTATAGACGGAACTGTATTCAGACCAATTCAAGCAGCAATTTATGATGACGGAAAACTTAGTGCAAAAGGTAAGGATGTATATATTAACTTCCCTTATACGGGTATAGGCAGTATAGATATTAATGCTAACAACGGAGCAGGAAATATATATCTCTCTGCAAATGAAGGCAACTTTAACGGAACAGGTAAAACTGTTGATATAAAAGCTGATTCATTAGATTTAAGAGCTGATAATATTAACCTTGATACATCAGAAAATGAAAATATACATATTGATATTAAGAAATTAAAGGCAACGGCAAAAGATGATATTTCAATTACAAATAAAAGTCATTTGAAATTATCATCAATAATCAGTGAAAATCAAGGTACAATTACAATAGTATCAAAAGAAGGTTCTATTGTTGCAAATGAAAATACAGGAACATACAGTCCGTATCATATAAATGGCGGTGATGTTATTCTTAAAGCCGTAAACGGTCAAATAGGTACAAGCGAAAATAATTTGAAATTTGCAAATAAAGGTACGTTCTACGTTCAAGCAAAAGGTGATGTATATTTAGATTCTGCATCAACTATATATGTTGATTTAATTGAGTCAACTCAAGGTGCTTTAACCGTTAATGCGGATTTAGGTATAATAGCTTCTGCTATTACCGATGAAAACAGAGTTTATAACCTTGCTTCAAAAGGTGATATGAATTTAACTTCTGCAACCGGTAATATTGAAAATATAACTGTAAATGCAGACGGAACAGTTAATGCAATTGCAGGATATGATACAAACGGTGCAGTTTCAGGTTTAAGTGATGTTAATATAACAATGGCTTCTCAAAAACAATTGTCACATGACAGCACGGAAGCTGAAATATCTGCATTTAATGAAACGGCAAAAGACCTTAAAATAGGTACTATAAAAGCTAGCAATAATGTTACTTTAACAGGTGAGAAAGGTATTAAAAATGCAAGTGATTCTTCGTTTGTATCAGGTGAAAGAATTGCAATAAATGCAGCAGGTGATATTGGAACTGAAGATTCGGCAATAGATTTGACTGCAAACAGAGAAGTTACCGTAATAGGTTCAGAAAACAGCAATATTTATCTCACTACCTCAGATGAGGAAAAAGGCTTAAAGATAAATACAATTGATTCTTCAGCAAATGGTGCATTAGCTAATGTAGTAATTACTTCCGCAGGAAATATTACAAACAATGCAGAAAAATCAGAAGATAAAGAAACGGTTAATATTAGAGCAAATAATATATCTATAACAACATTAAAAGATATAGGTGCTTTTGAGAATGAATTAACTGTTGAAACAGCTTCAAGTGATGCTGAAAAAGGTTTATCATTTACTGCTAATAAAGCATATATTAAAGGACTTGGTGATAAACTGAATATTACGGGCGGTGAAACATCTGATATTGCGTTAATCACAGGTCAAAGTGCAAGTGAAACAATACAAAATTCAAAAGATACGGAAATTTCGGTAAATAACTTTACATCAGGTAATCAAGTAAGTATAACATCAGAAAATGCTAATGTATCAGCTGATAAATTAACTGTAAACAACGATGAAAAACTTATGCTTGAAACAGGTGCAAAAGCTGCAGTTTCAAACAGCAGCGCAAAAGAGATTGATATTAATTCAACTGATGCATTAGTATCAGGAACAATTAAATCTGATTTGGTTGATGTTAATACTTCAAACGATACAGAAATTAAAAATGCAAAAGTTTCAGCATTGACAGAAGGTAATGATGGTTTACTTGATGTTGAAACAGAAGGCAATATTGATATTTCAAATTCAGAGGTTAATGTTATAAATACATTTAAAGCTGGTAAGGATGTAAGTGTCGCAAACTCAACATTTACAACAGATTTGAATGTTGATAAATCGAATAATACGAATATTACAGGTGATTTAACCATTGAAGGAGAGGCTATAGTATCGGCAGAAAACAAACTTAACATAAATAACGCAACTATTGATATAGATAATATATTATCAAATACAGATGTAGATATTATCTCTACAACTGTTAAAGGTGATTTGAATGTTACGACAGATAAAAATATAACAATCTCAGATGCAAATATTAAAAAAGATCTGAATGCAATAGCCGAAAATATAAATATATTTGAAATGTTGCTGGAGGGTAATATTAATACATATGTTGATAATTTGAATTTAAAAACTTCAAATGACCTTCATTTAGGAAAAATACAAGGTAATTCTTCACAATATACAAATAATGCTATTATAGAATCGGCTCAAAATATTACAAACGGTTTATCCGCTAACGATAAGAATATATATGCGGTTAATGCGAACTTAAAAGCCGGTAATTCTATCGGAACAAACGGTAAAAGTGTTAATATTGCGGCATCAAACGGTAATGTTATTAGTATAGATGCTCAAAAAACGGCATCCTTAGATACTACGGGTTCTAAAGCAAATTACAATAAATTCAGTGCTGAAGAAACAATATTAAAAACCGATGAAGACATTAAGATATCAAACTTAAATACTGATAAATTAACAATCAATACAAGTTCATCAAATGTGGATATTACAGGAAGTGTAGAGACTAATGGAACGATTAGAACGGCAGATAAATATGTTGTAATTGATAACACAAGTCTTGCACCGCATATTGAAGCTGATATACAGTTATATTTAACACAAAAACCGATGCACCTTGTACTTGACGATACTAATAACATAAAAATCGAGTCAAAAAATGTTACAAGATACAATTTAGGTTATAATGTTAATGGTTCTAAAGATTCATACAGTATGGAATCGGAAATAACACTATCTGCGGCATCTTCAGTAAACAATACAAATGTTGGCGAAAAAGTGATTGAAAAGAGTGATAAATCAGTCTATGAAATGCCTACCGTTGCAGATTACATAAATGAAATTACGGTAGCCGGATTAAAAGATAACAATACAATTACAAACATCAATGATGGAACAGTATCAAATACAAACATAACCGATTTTGTAAATGTTGATGAAACTTCAAAATCAGATATAAGTTTGAATGAAATATCCGTTCAAAATGAAGATAGAATAATGCCTAAAACTGTACAAAAAACAAAATTCAAATTTCAAAGAGGTATGAAGAAGAAACAAGCGGCAAAGACTCAAAAGAAATTGAATTATATAAGCAGAGCAAAATAAGGAGACGGAAATGAAAAAAACTTTATTAACGATAATAACAACTTGTATTTTTTTATCAGGAATGTTTAATATTGCAATGGCTGCCACACAAAAAATAGCAGTTGTTGATGTTTCTGCCGTTGTTGAAAAATCAGCACAGGTTCAGGCACTAAAAAAGGAGCAAACGGCTAAAATTCAAGATCTTGAAAATTGGCTGAAAATAGCACAAGCTGACGTTGAAAAACAAAAAACCAAAGAAGGAAAAGAAAAATTATTAAAAAAATATAATGATGATTTTGCAAAGAGGCGGGAAGCTATTGTCTTAAATTATCAAAATAAACTTAAAGAAATAGATAAGAGCATATCAGATACTATTGCTTCTCAAGCAAAATTAAAAGGCTATGATATGGTAATAACAAAAGGCATTGTTCTATATGGCGGAGATGATATTACTGCCGATATTCAAAAAGTTGTAAAATAACATAATAAAAGAGAGAAATCAATGAAAAAAATAATATTACTTTTTATCTGTTTTATTTTTGCCGTAAAAGTATGGGCAGGTGAAGCATATATGGATAAGGCTTTAGGTTCATGGGTGGGATATCCTTTAGAATCCGTTATAAAATATTGGGGATACCCCGATAATCAACAAACAATAGCAGGCAAAAATATTTATATTTGGGAAGAAAGAAGCGAATATCAGGGAGATACCTACGAAAGAAGCACCGTTAAAACTGACAAAAAAGGCAGAACCTATGTTGATACTCGTACATCAGGCGGTGGCACCTATGAAATGCTTTGCAGAAAAATTTTAGAAGTAAATTCCGATAACATAGTGTCAGGTTATTCTTATAAAGGAAATATCTGCCCGAATGCTTATTTCTTGAAAGCCAAAAAGCTTGTTAATCCTGAAAATAACGAATGGGAAAAAAGAAAACTTGAAAAACAGGCACAAAAAGGCAGATATTAAACCATCTGCCTTTTTGTTATTAATCCATCAGTTCTTTTACGGTTTGCATAAAAGAAGTTAGTGTTTCAAAGTCTTCAAGTTTTTGTTTTTTACTTATTTTGGGAGCTTTGCGTTTAAGTTCCATAAATTCCTTACATTCAGGTACATTATACTTATTATAAACCTCACTTAAAATATCTACTGTAAGCATATTATTAAAACCTACAATAGCTTTCATTTTTGTTTCTAAATCAAATCTGTCATCAGTTAATCCGAATTTTTATATAATTCAACAATATCGCTGCTTGTTATTGATAAAAATTCCGTAATTCTGTATCTATCAACTCTAGAAATAAGCATTGCAATATACTCAATATCCTTTTCTGTTAACTCAATTTGTGTAACCGTTGGATTAAATGAATTTAGTATGTGTTCAAATTTCATAATTATTGCTCCTTTTTATTATTCATCAATAAATTCCCAATGATAGCCGAAAGATGTACCTTTATTCCTACAGGCTCGTTTAATTAAATCCATATTGCAATAACTTATTTCTCTCACAAATTT
>JAFVDH010000009.1 GCA_017478515.1 bacterium | reverse complement strand
TCGTATACGTTATACATAAAAAGTCAATACTATTCAAAAACCTGTTGTAATAATCTAACCGAAAATGGAACTACCTATTGGTATAGTACAAATGATGAAACAGGAGGAAGCTGCTGCAAAGGAGATGAAACATCTACTTGCTGTACATCATCAAACAATCCAAGCGGAGCAGGAAAGTACTGTAACGGTCAATGTTACCATTCAGATAATTCATCCGTAGAGGCATGCAGATGTCATAAGGATAGTAATAGGGCCTTTTTAAGCGGTAATACCGGAAGTACGTGTTGTAAAGGAGATGAAACATCTACTTGCTGTACATCATCAAACAATCCAAGCGGAGCAGGAAAGTACTGTAACGGTCAATGTTACCATTCAGATAATTCATCAGTAGAGGCATGTAGATGTCATAAGAGTAATAATAGTGCATACTTAAGTGGTAACACAGGAAGTAAATGTTGTAATTCAGAAAATGATTCAGATACATGTTGTACATCAAGCAATAATCCAAATGGTTCAGGGACATGGAGCAGTGGTTCTTGCACGCATTGTACATCAAACACACAATCGGATGCTTGTTGTAAAGCATTAAGAGGAAGTAATTGCAGTTTATCAGGCGGAAGTTGTACATGTCCCGGAGATTGTTCGGGAAAAGAATGTAACGGAACATGTTATACATCCAAAACTGAGAATGATGCTGCGTGCAAATGTTATGAGGGTTCAGGTGCAAAATTATGTTCAGAAACATGTTGTACATCAGAAACAGCATCAGATGCTTGTTGTAAATGCTTTAAAGGGTCAGACTACAGTTTATCAGGTTCATCTTGTGCTAAGCCGGAACAATCTGAATGGTCAGTTTGTTACAGTACATTAGCTGAATTTGCGGAGTTATTAAATAAAGAATGTGAAATTGATGATTACTGGAGCAGTTTTGACAGTCTGGGTTTAGGAGGCTTTGGAGAGCTTGCAACAGAAACATTTGTACTAATGAAAAAATACGGTAGTAATGTAGATAGTTTTCCTGATGTATCTACTAATGTTTATCCTTTAATTGCAAAAGGTATTCATGATTGTTTAAAGAAAGCTATTCCATCTATAGGTGGAGTAAATGATACTGCACAAACTAACACTAATAGTACATTTAATCATGCATATTCTTATTGTTCTGAAAGTACAATGAAAAGTGATAATAATAAATATAGTGATAATATGTCAAACATGATGGGATATATGACTTATGATCCTTGTTATTCCGGTGCTGGCGGTGCATGTGATTCATGCGGTTCAGGTACAGCAAGGCCTGATATTGCTTATTACATAAACATTAAAAAATTCGCACAGTATTACTTTAACCAACTTGGCGGACAAGTTTGTAAGCCATAATATAATTGTTAAAACAGCTTTAATAGAAAACAAACAACCCCGAGGTTAATCAAAATTCCCAGGGGGTTGTTTTAGTTTATCAATATATTTATTCTCTTTTAGAATTTATATTCAGGAATAACAAAAACTTCGTTATTTGCCTCATCGTTTACAAATTCTAAATAATATTCCATTGATTTATCTTTTGTTTTATCATACATTTCTTCAGAAATATATTTTTTGTGTATTTCTGTTCTATCGCCTGAGAAATTGCCCATAGCAGATGCGTATTTTCCGATTTCGTCAAAATTTAATCCTGCACCATAGGCTTTTGTTTTTGCATCTGTTCCTGATGGTCTGATTTCAATATATTTGTCATCAAATTCCAAATAAGTTCCATCCCCGACAAATTTAATTGATTTTAAATTATCAAAATTCAATTCTTTAAATGCATCTTGTAAAACTTCTTTAGCGTTTTCGAAAGTCATTTTGCCCGAACGAATAGCTATAGCCATTGATAGGTAGAACAAATCATTTTTAGTTCTTAATTGTTCACCTGCGACTTTTGCTGCTTTTAATTTATCAATATCAGGTTCTGATTCGTTATAATATGCAATATCAACACGAGTATCAAATTGCCCTTTAATATCGTTATCTTTAAATACTTCTAAAAGATATTCAGACATTGTTTTATTTTCTTCTTCAAGTTTTGACGACAGAGCTGATGCAACAAGAATAGCTTCAGTTGCAGATTTTTCTCTCATAGCGATAGCCTCACGTCCTGCAAGAGATTTAATCATTTCTTCTCCGCCCATAATCATACCGCCTGATTCTTCCCCGCCAAAGATTAGTCTTGGA
Organism: bacterium; assembly: GCA_017478515.1. GTDB lineage: Bacteria > Cyanobacteriota > Vampirovibrionia > Gastranaerophilales > Gastranaerophilaceae > UBA791. The sequence goes on along the minus strand of JAFVDH010000009.1, from coordinate 12,309 downwards.
GATTTGCCCAGATTAATTCTTTCTCCGTAAACATCCATAACGCTGACTTCTGCATCAGGGTTATTTTTAAGTTTTAATTCAACTTTTTTCATAATGTTTGCGATTTCTTTAAACCCTACAGGAACGTTAACTACTGCCACATTATTAGCTTTAGCCCATTCGTCCCAGCTCATTGCAGAGGCTGTTGTTTTAATCATAAATCTAGGATGGTTATCCCATTTACCTTGAGCTTTTAGCATTTTCATTCTGAAATCCATTAATAATAAAAATGCCTGATTTGCTGTGAATACTGTTAAAATTCTTCCGTTACCCAGTTTTACATATGAAATACCTGATTTTTCAAGTATTGGTACAACTTTTTCATCTTCAATTTGAGTAACTGTTAATCTGTCATGGTCAGGGTCTGTTATTAAAACAGCTGTACCTACAGGGTAATCAGTTAGGACTTTATCATAATGTAAGGTTTCTATAACAGGAAAATATTTTTCACCGTCAGGTCTTTTTGCTAAAACAGTAGCATCTACCGAATAATCGTAGAAAGTTTTATTACCTTTAGGGTCAACGTCGTATTTACCGATTGAATGGAAGAATGGGTCTTCTTTTTCGTTCAGCCAAACGAATTTATCAGAAATATTCAATTCATTCAAAACTCTGCTTAAGGTTCTGTATGCTGAGCCACCGACATTTTCAATAACAATTTTCTTTTGTGCTTTTTTAATAAAATCAAGATTGTCTTTTTCGGCAACACCTGATTTTAAGTATTCAACATACAAATCCACGCCGTCATTAAGTTTATCCATAATTTTTTCATCAATTAGAGGGTTATCAAGTGCAGAAATTTTTATTTCGTAAGAGCCGTTTTTTTCTGTTTCGTCAAAAATTTCTTGAATTTTTTGAACGAACTCTGCTGATTCTTCAGGTAAATATTGGCTGCCTTGAGAGTTTAAATCTTTTGTTGCATTTTTAACTGAAATACCGTGGCTTGAAGTGATATATTCGCCGCCAACAAGGTCTAATTTAAATGCCAAGAAAGATGCAAGCCAAATAGGAATAGTTTTCTTTTCAACAGGAACAAGTGTTTTTATGCCCTGTGCAGCTTGAATTCTTGCAATAGCGTCCAAGAATAAATCAGAATTATAACGCACTTCTCTGCCTGCAAGCTTCATAATTTGCTGATTAGGATATTTTTCTTTAGCAACAAGGGCTTTTGCAAGAGTAGCCAAAACTATACCTACAAGATTAATAGGAAATCTTGTATCTTGAGGGTATAAAATATTTTGCGGGCCTCTGATACCGGCTGTTGAAACTTTTGCTTCTTTTGCGTAATTCGCAAACCAATCTTTTAAATTTAAGCCCTGTGGATTTGTTTTTTCATCATATGGATACAAATGTTCTTTTTTTAGAGTAAATGTAAATTCGCCTTTATTTGAAAAATCCATTAGGTTTAAGTCTTTAACATATTGAGGGGTTCTTTCATAAACACTTTTGAATAACTGTTCTTCTAACGGGCAAGATGCTTTCTTGTCAAAATTCATATAAACTCTCCTTTCAAATATTTTAATTAATTTTAACATAAATTTTAATTAAAACAATCATTTAAAAAAAATGAAACAAATAGGTAACACGGGGAGTTGATAAAGTTTACAAAAAAAATATATATAGTATAATAAATAAACAGGTGGAGGATTTATGCCGAAAACAGCTAAAAATTATGCGAGAAGAACTGCGAAATACTTTAATTTCTGGAGAAAATTTTTTCAGGCCGTGGTATGTAAATTCTGGTATGGAATACAATTCAGATTAATGTACCGAATAGAAATAGAGGGAAAAGAAAACATCCCAAAAGATAATAAATATATAGTATGCAGCAATCATTTGTCAACATTAGACCCGTTTTTGGTATGTTTTTTACTAAACAGACCTGTAGCGTATATGGCAAAAAAAGAACTTTTTGAAAAGAAATTTGTACGCTGGATGCTTGATTGGGAGGGTGCTTTTGCCGTAAACAGAGAAAAACTTGAAATCGCAACGATAAAAACAGCCCTTGAAGTAAATAAAACGAATTGGGTTCTTGGTCTGTTTCCTCAAGGAACTCGTGCCCAAGCAGGAACTATTGAAGATATAAGAAAAGGCTTTGCAGGTCTTGCAAGAACAACAAAATGTAATATTTTGCCAATCGGTATAGTTGGCTCCGAAAACAAAACTCTATGTCCTTTTAAAGGAAAAATTAAAGTTAAAATAGGAGAGCTTATACCTTTCAATGAAGATTTGGATAAAGTTATTGAAGAATGGGGATTAGCAATTCAAAAACTTACGGGTTTTGATTACATACCGACTCCGACAATAGCATAGGTATACATTATAGAAAGCAGCACAATGGAAGATATTAAAGAAAAAGAAACAACAGAGAAAAAAGAAAGAAATTACGCTAAAAGAACAGCAAAAGATTATCATATATTCCGTACAATATTTTATTACTTCATATTGTATACGGTAGTTTTTCCTTACATAACATGGTTTTACAAAGTAAAAATAATTGGCAGAAAAAACTTACCGAAAGAAAGAAAATTGCTTTATGTTCCAAATCACGTATCGGAAATGGACCCGCCAATGGTTGGCTGGGCAATAAAAAGGCCTATTGCTTTTATGGCGAAAAAAGAGCTTTTTGAAGATGATAAAAGAAGCTGGCTGATAAAACGTTTAGGAGCATTTGCCGTAAACAGAGAAAAACCTGAAATCGCAACATTCAAAACTTCAAAAGAAGTGCTTAAAACTTCTTGGGGACTTGGAATTTTCCCTCAAGGCGGAACTCGTAAAAACAAAAAAATCGAAGACATTCATAAAGGTTTTGTAGTTTTTGCAAAGTCTATGAAAGCTGATATAGTTCCTATTTCTGTATGCGGGCTGGAAGAATATTCTAAAAAATTCAGAGGTAAAGAAGTTAAAATCGTAATCGGAAAACCTATATCTTATAAATTAGATGAAGATGAAATAATTCAAAAATGGTGTGCGGATATATGCGAAAATACAGGATATGAAAACTGTATGGCAGAAAATAATGAAAAAATAAAAGAGGAAATTATAAATGAATAGTGTAGTAATAGTAGGTAGAGCAGGACAAGATTCTGATATAAAATATTTTGAATCAGGAAAAGTAAGAACAACATTTTCATTAGCAGTAAACAGATGGGACAGCAAAACAAAAGCAGAAGTAACTGATTGGTTTAATGTTGATGTCTGGGATAAGCAGGCTGAATTTGCGGGCGAATACGTAAAAAAAGGAAGAATGGTTGCTGTAGAGGGCAGAATAGCTGTAAATAAATGGAAAGATGTCTCAGGTGAAGACAGAGAACGTTTTTTAGTAGTCGCAAACAATATTCGATTATTGGGTTCAAAAAGGGATGAACAGTAATAAAAGACTCTAATTAAAAATAGAAGATTAGTACTCTGATACAAAGTATAAAGCGTTTTAATAAAGTCAGCCCAAAATATGAACAACAATTAAGGAGTTAGTCGCAGATTATGTTAATAACAGATATTACAGGTATTGTAGCCGATGATTTGACAGAAGTTAATGATGCTGCACTGCAATTTCATTTACAAGGTGCGAATACACAGGTTGTACTGGATTCATCAAATATTCATCAGGGTATAAAAAATATAAAAGTTTGGGCAGTATCAACCGCAAGTAGAGGAAAATCGGCGAAAGACGCTTGTGACGAAGTTCAAAAAATCTGCGAAAAATTATCACAAGATTTGGGTATAGAAAAATTTTTCAAAAAAATTGATACCTACTTTCGAGGCAATATTGCGGTAGAAACTTTATGTATGATTGATACCCTAAATCTTGATGCTGCAGTGATTATGCCTGCAACACCTCAAAATAATATAACAACTGTTGGCGGATACCAGCTTATAAAAGGAATTCCTGTTGAAAGAACCGAAATTGCAAGAGATGTTTTTGCCCCTGTGAAAGAATCTCATATCCCAAGTCTTATGCAGGCTCAATTGGAAAAAGAATATGACGATGAAACAAAATCTGATATTCTCGGACATTTAGATTTAAAGAAAGTTATGAAAGGTGCAGGCCCGATACTTCTTGAACTAAAAGAATTAATCAATTCAGGGAAAAAAATCATTATTGCAGATGCTGTGTCAATGGACGATATTGAACAAATAATTCTTGCAATAAACAAATCGAAATTGAATATATTACCTGTCGGAACTTCTGCAACAGCCAAAGTTCTTGCGGATTTGACAACCGATAACGAAAGCAAAAAAGATGAAAAAAAAGTCGTAAGAAAAATACCTGATTTGCCGAAACTGATTGTTTCCGGTTCTCCTACACATTTGTGCCGAACTCAGATTGAAAAATTAACCGCTTGTACAGACATTGAAAAGAAATTTGCAATAAACATAACTATGCAAATGCTTTTGGATGGGGTAACCGAAGGAATTATTGGTAAAGTATTGGACAACCTTGAAAATAATGAAGTTGTAACAGTTCACGCCTCAACATTGATACACGATTTTGACGGATTTTCGGACGATTCTTTATCAAATGAAATGACAAAATCTACTTTGATAGAAAGAATAACGAATTATTTGGCTGAATTAACGAAAAAAATCGCAGAAAAAAAAGATATAATATTAATAACTCTCGGTGGCGAAACTTCCGTAAAATGCTGTAAAGCCATAAATTCACTTCAGCTTCAAATAATTGATGAAGTTGCACCTCAAATTGCACTATCCCTTGATTATAAATCCCAATGGATAATTTCAAAATCAGGCTATACAGGCAATTCCTCAACACTTATAGAAATAATAAAATATTTTAAAAATAATCTTAACTAAAGTTCATGAAAATTTGTTAAGCATTTGTCTTAAGTATTAAAATAAGTTATTCTAGAGGTATGAAAAAAGGGATGATAGTTGTAGTAGATGACGAACAGGTAGTAACGTCTGCTCTTAAAATGTTATTTAAAATAGAGGGTTTTGAGAATACAGAATATTTCAACAATCCTATTGAAGCGTTGGAATTTTTGAGAACAAATGAACCTGCTGTAATACTTTCAGACGTAAAAATGCCTGAAATGAACGGCGTAGAATTTTTAACAGAAGCAAAAAAACTTTATCCCGATGTAAGCAAAATTCTTTTGACAGGATACGCAGATAAAGAAAACGCTATTCAGGCTATCAATGATGTCGGAATATACAAATACCTTGAAAAGCCATGGGATAACGATGATTTGGTTATAACAATAAAAAATGCTGTCGAAAGAAGTAATTTAATAAAAAAGCTTAATGAAAAAATTTCCGAACTCGAAACAGCAAAAAAAGAATTAGAAAAATATTCCCATAATCTGGAAGATTTGGTAAAAGAAAAAACCGCTGATATTTTAGAATTGAACTCTAAAATGAGCAGTATAATTAACTACTGTGCTGATGGAATAATTATAATAAATTCAAACGGAGAAATAGAACAGGTAAACCCTGCATGCGAAAATTTAACAGGATTAAGTGCAGTTCATCTTGAAAAAATGAAGTTCAAAGATATTGCTGTTCCTCAAAAAGGAGAAATGTTCTGTGAAATAGAGGCTGATAAGGCGGAAATTATTTTGAGAGATTACGATATGGTAAATACCCTTTCAGGGAAAACAGTACCTGTCGAAATAAGCCTTGCAAGAATAGAAAGCGATGATACAACTATTCAAAAATATGTCGGAGTTATAAGAAATGTCTCTGTCCAAAAAGAAACTGAAAGACTGAGAGATGATTTTATAGCAACTCTTACTCATGATATGAGAACGCCGCTTTTAGCCGCAATTCAAACATTGAAGTTTTTCCTTGACGGAACTCTTGGGGATTTTGGAGAAAAAGCAACAATGCTTTTATCTACCCTAAAAACAAATAACGAAAATCTTCTTGGACTTGTTAATTCTTTACTGGAAGTATACAGATATGATGCAGGCAAACTTGAACTTGTGAAAACAAACTTTGAATTCAAAGGTTTATGCGACCAGTGTTTTAATGAACTTAAACCGCTTGCTGAAAAGAAAGATTTAGAATTTGTTCTTGAGTACACGCCGTCTGAAACATTGATAATTAATGCTGACAGAAGTGAATTAAGACGTGTAATAACAAACTTATGCGGTAATGCTATAAATTATACAAATAACGGCGGAAAAATAATAATAAACGTAAAAGAAGAAGATAATGACATTGTGTTTTCTGTAATAGATAATGGAAACGGCATTCCTAAAGAAGATATCCCTAACTTATTTAAACGATTTTCTCAGGGAACAAGTAAAAAACGTTCTACCGGAACAGGTTTGGGATTATACTTATCAAGACAAATAATAGAAGCCCACGGAGGGAAAATTTGGCTTGAAAGCAAAATAAATAAAGGCAGCGAGTTTTCATTCCTGTTAACAAATGTCGTTGTTCCTAATAAAGAAAGGGAATTAATAAATGGCTGATATTAAAGTATTGATGGTAGAAGACCACGAAATGACAAGATTGGCTTTGTCTCTCGTGCTGGAAAGAACAGACGGGGTAGAACTTGTTGATACGGCAGAAGACGGCTTGTCAGGAATTAATAAAGCAAAATTATTAAGTCCCGATATAATACTTATGGATATAGGTTTGCCTGAAATAGACGGTATTGAGGCAACAAAAATAATAAAAGATTATAACCCTGAAATAAAAATTTTAATGTACACATCCAGAGATAATGAAGAAGATGTTTTATCTGCTTTTGAATCTGGTGCAGACGGTTACATAATGAAAGGTGCAACCCGTGAACAAACAATCTCAGCCCTAAAAGCAGTTTCTCAAGGCACTGCCTGGATTGACCCGAATATTGCAAGAATAGTGCTTTCTAATATTCAAAGAAACAAAACTTCTCAACCTGCAAATACTGAAGAACCAAAATCAAACAATAAATCAAATTCAAAAAATTCATACGGTTTGACAGAAAGAGAATTGGAAGTATTATCACTTATTGTTAACGGAATGTCTAATAAAGAAATTTCAGATGAACTTGTAATTTCATATGCAACTGCAAAAGCCCATGTACACAGTATTCTACAGAAATTATGTACAGAAAACAGAACAAAAGCAATCAATCTTGCTATGAAAGAGGGTTTGGTTTAGATTATGTTCATAAGCTCTGCAATAGCTTTATTAATTCAAGCAGATTTGAATTTATTGGCTTATGATGACAACACAACAGGCTTAATCGCATCTAAAATTGAACTAACTATTCCCGAGATAAGCAAAAAAGATTTAAAGAACTTTCAAAAGGGCGAAAAATACTTTAATCCTCCTGAACCAAGGGCTTCTAAATCTGGTATTATAAATTTGTCGGCTTCAAAAAATTCTGCTAGTACGAAAAATTTAAATATAAAAAAAACAAAATTATCATCAAAAAAAACTAAGCCGAAATTTCATAAACCCGTATTCAGAAAAAGTCCTGAAATAAAAGAATTGGAATACGTATATAAGGTTCAAAAAAGAGAGCTGAAAGAACGCTATGAAAAGAATTTAATGCCAAAATCGGGCTATATGACAAAGGCCGAATACGAGGCAGAATCAAAAGTAAAAGATAAATCACGGGAAGATATGGATTTTAAGCCTCCAATACAGGATAAGGATATGAAATATCTTCCTCAGCCAACATACAAATTAGTAAGATACAACAATCCTCCCGGAAGTCCTGAAATACGTTTAACCCGCAAATATAAATTTGAAAGAAGTGAAAAGGATTACGGCTTAGTCTCGAATGACTTAAAAATGATGGTATATCCTGTTGTTTATTACTATGCAGATAGAAATGTGACTTCTGGCGAAATATACGTAGTACCGCTTGATACAACATTGCCCGATACTCAAAGAATTCTGAAAGCCAATATTGCCAGACGTTCTCAAAAACCAATACTTGAAACAGAAAAAGATACAGAGGTTCGAAATACATTTAGAACAATGACCCCGATAGACTTTGATGTTGATTGTACAAAACTTATTGCAAAAGAAAAAATCGGAAATACCTTTGACGGAATATGGCAGACAAATGTTTGGGTTTATGATTTTAAGACAAAAAAAGCCGTTAATCTAACAGAAATCAGACAGGCAATTTTGCACTTTTGGGAAAAAGAAAAAGGTTTTGAATTAAGTGAATATAGATGGGATATTTATCCTCTTGGATTTGATAAAAGAAATAAAGACAGAGTAATAATCAATGCCTATGCTTTTACAGGTAAAAAACCGCAATTTTTGGGAGCTTGGAGTATAGATTATAATGGTGCTGTTTCAAAATTAGAATCGTTGTCAAATCAATCTATGGATGTTAGTGTTATAGGTTTTAAGTTAATTCAATCAGGCATTAAAGACCCTGAAGTAGTTAAAGCTGAAACAAAACATCTTAAAGATGTAAGTAAAATTGAAAAAAAACAAAAAAAGAAAGCTGCAAAACTGGAAAAGAAAAAGAAAAAAGAAATATATAAAAAACAATTAAAAGAACTAAAAGAAGAATTCTATCAAAAACGGGATAAATTATTGGAAGACCCGAAAAAGAAAAAACGCAAAGGTGTTCCAACAAGTTAAAATTAAAAATAGTTATTAAATATTGGATATGTTTTGGATTGGTTCTGTGACGAATACTACATTCAAATATGCGTGCAAATGTTTTTGATTTAGGAAAAGAAACTTTTGTATTACGCCATTTTATTAATTAACGCTTTATTATTTTATTTTGCCTGGAACACTCAATAACTTTTAAAGTGCCTAATATATTATTAAGCCCCTACTTTATAGTTTAAGCTATTAGTCTAATCTATAAAGCAGGGAACAAATAAGGAAAATTAATAACTACCTGTAGGGCCATAAGGTTCATCAGCAGCTTCCCATTCGGCAGGCCATGAATTAGTTTTGTCTTCTAAATTTTTCAGAAATACTTTGATTAATTTATATAAATCAATACATGTAGTTGTACCTCCGCCATAATCACTACAAATTTGGCGGCTTATTCCATTAGTCGTTGAAGTTACAGTATTTTTAGTTAAACGGGCTGCTTCATCTATTTGAGTTGAGAAAAATTGCCCAGGGAGCATTTTCTTTGTACAAGCTGCAATTCTGTCTACTACATTACTTATTGTTGTATTATAGATACCACGAACATAATAGCCATGACCCATTGGTATAGAATCAGAATAATAATATATTTGATAATTATCATCTGACATTTTTCCAAGGTCAATCATATATTCACTTACACCATGACCATAGTCGTCATCAGCTCCATCTCCTTTATCATAAGGGAGTATCAGGCCACCGCAATACTGATATGCAGATTGTGCCCAATCATCAAAATTATCTTGGAAACCAACAAAAAGATAAGCTTTTAATGTACAACGGCATGCTTGAGTACCATAACAAGAACCTTTTAATGTAACGGTATTTGTGTTCACATTAGATACATCAAGTCCTCCGCCATTGAGTGATGTAACAGTAGTTGAATATTTAGGGTCACTGCAAGAATTGTACCAAAATCCCATGTTTTTATCACGAAATTTAAAATATGGATTACTATATTCCCAATAAGGAACAGCATTTCTTGCAAAAATTTCACAATCTCTTTTCCAGTTACAATCCTGTTGCTCAATATATTTAGCATAATTATAATAGCCTAAGTCTCCAAAATATACCTGCTCAATATTAAGAGTAGAGCCGTTTTCAAGTTGTAATTGTTTAGGTGTATAATATGGTTCATTATCAATATCAAACGTAGCCGGATTTATTAAATATGCATAATCCATACCCATACTTGTAGTAATAGTAACGTAAGTTACCTGAGGCTGAACTGTAAATTCAGGGTCTTCAGGAATAGAGCATTCACTGCCTGATAAGCTGTAGTCACTGCCTTTCATAGCTTTACAGCATGTGTCTGAATATGTTGCACTATGACAGCAAGTATCATATTTTGCACCGTAAGTCCCGCTTTTCACCCAAGTTCCATTTGGAGTATGGTTAGATGTAGAAGTATAAGCTGAAGTACAACAAGAACCGGATGGACTATCTGTTTCATCTTCACAGCAAATTGTTTCTGTCTTATCTAACCAAAAAGTGTTATCATTTCTAGCCTTACAGCATAAATCACTTGAGGTATCACTATGACAGCAAGTAGAATCTTTCCAAACACCTTTACCGGCAGGATTGTTATTAGCCTGACAACATGTTGAGTCTACATCTCCTGTACAACATGTACTTCCTACTAACCATCCATTAGGACAAGCAGAACAAGTACATGTTCCATTACTATATGTATAATTATCCCCGTTGTTACATAAAGCTTTACAACAAGTTGCAGAAGAATTTTTATTATGACAACAAGTATTTGAACTTGATACCCAAGTACCCGAACTTTGGTGATTTGGACTAGCAGTATATGTTGAAGTACAACATGTCGATTTGTCTCCTTCATCTTCACAACAAGTATTTATTCCATCCCACCAGAAAGAACTGTCATTTCTGGCTTGACAACATTCTTGACTTGCTCCTCCGCTGCCATGACAACATCTGCCATTTACATATGTACCTTTGCCATTTGGATTATTTGAGGCTTCACAACATGCTTTAGTACTGTCATAATGACAACATGTTGTACCTACAAGCCACCCGTCAGAACATTGTTCCGTACATGTACAAGTTCCGTTTGAATAAGTTCCTGAGCCTGTATCGCACCCCGCATTACAACATGCTTGAGAATCATTCTTTGAAGAGCAGCAAGTAGTACCCGCTAAAAAGGCTGTTTCACTGTGTTTATAACCTTTGCAGCAGACATCCGATTCGATTTGACTATGACAACAAGTATTTACTGTTGCACCATAATCATAATCAGGACTACAAGTTGTTACGCCTAATCTATTTGTAGAACAACTATACACTTGAACCCAAACGCCTTTTCCTTTTGGATTTGTAGAAGCTTCACAACAAAATTGCCCTTGTTCAACTGTACAACAGCCGGAACCCGACCACCATCCATTCGGTCTTAAGCCTGCACAAGCCCATTGGTCGTCGTCTTCGTCGTCATCATATACACATCTATATGATGTTCCGCTTGCATTTGCCTGAACCCAGACACCTCTTGAATCATTATAACTATTAATACTTGCCTCACAACATTGTTGAGAAGATTGTCCTGTTAAGCAGCAAGTATCACCCGTTAAGAATGGAGTGGCAGAATAACCATTCATAGCTTTACAACAAATATCAGACTGTGTTTGACTATGACAACAAACTCTATTATTTTTATTAGTTTTATTAGCATCCTCTATAGGTTGCAATGTACCATCGTTTTTAGAATATACTGCAAATACACCTTGAATATGGTATGGAGATTTTGTTTCTGCTTCACAGCAGTTTTTACCGTACTCACCTGTACAACAGCCCGAACCCGACCACCAGCCTTTAGGTCTTAAGCCTTCACAAGCCCATTGATCATCGTCTTCGTCATCTTCCCAAACACATCTGTATGATGTTCCGCTTGTATTTGCTTGAACCCAGACACCTCTTGAATCATTATATGAATTTATATACGCATTACAGCAAGCTTTTGACGATTGCGGATCAGAACAACAAGTACTGCCAACCAAATAAGCACTGCTACCTTTTAAAGCTTTACAGCAAGCTTCTGATGAGTTATCACTATGGCAGCAATATGAAGTTACTACATCTTCATAAGCTTGACCAGTTATTCTATTTATTTTGGTTTCAGTTACAGCAGCATATGTACCTTGTGTATGATATGGAGATCTTGTTTCTGATTCACAACAACCTTTGCTATTCTCATTGTTACAACAATAGCTTTGTGAACTGCTCCACCAGCCTTTAGGTCTTAAACATAAACAAGCCTCTTTATCATTATCTTCGTCATCATCATGTACACATTTTGTTGAACTGCTAGGACACCAAGTACCAAAATCATCATGATTTCCACCTTTATGTGATTCACAACATTTCTTTGAATCAATTTCAGCTGTACAACATGTTGTTCCAACTAAGTACGCACTATTACCACTATGGCATTTGCAGGCATCAGCCGAATCTGATGCATTAGGATAACATTTACCATTACAATATTTTGCGTTTGAGCCTTTTCTTGCTTTGCAGCATGCTTCAGATGTATCATCACTATGACAACAAGTATTCGTACTTGATGCCCATACGCCTGCATTATGTCTGTTTTGACTTGATTCACAACATGCTTTGTTTGTTTCTCCAGTACAACATGTTCCACTGTATTCATCTGCT